>JBBSDD010000366.1:0-3775 GCA_038249755.1 Flavobacteriales bacterium
CATCACAGGCCGACGGAAAGAACGCTTGCAAAAACTGAAGGCGGAAATTGAAAAAATCGAAAATTCCGGAGTTCATCTACTTTCATTTGATGTGCGGGATCAATCCGCTGTGGAGTCGGCGTTGGCTTCCCTTCCGGAAAATTGGCGCAATATCGATGTACTGATCAACAATGCCGGCCTTGCCCGCGGCAAATCTTTTCTGGATGCCGGCGAAGCAGACGACTGGAATGAGATGATCGATACCAATGTGAAAGGTCTGCTTTATGTGACCCGGGCTGTGCTTCCCTTTCTGAAAAAGTCAAAAGCCGGACACATCATTAATATTGGCTCAATCGCGGGTACCGAAGTTTACCCTGGCGGGAATGTATATTGCGCTTCCAAACACGCCGTCAATGCACTGTCAAAAGCTTTGCGGATTGAACTTCTGAAAGACGCCATTCGCGTGAGTCAGATTCGACCCGGACTAGCCGACACGGAATTCTCTGTGGTCCGTTACCACGGCGATGCCGATAAGGCAGCCCAGGTTTACAAAGGATTTGAAGCGCTGAACGCGAAAGATATTGCCCGCGTGGCATTGTTCATTCTCGAATCGCCGGCTCACGTGTGCATCAACGATATCGAAGTGACACCCACCGCACAGGCCAACGCCTATTTGCTCAATAAAACAGAATGAAAAAAATAATATTACTTGCCCTGACGGCAGCCTTGACCGGATGTTTTAAAAGTGAAAATGCCGATTTGGTCGTGCACAACGCCACCATTTATAGTGTAGATGATAATTTCACAACGCATCAGGCCATGGCCATTCGCGACGGGAAAATTATCGAACTAGGTCCCGAGCGTGAAATTCTCAACCGATATAATGCAAAAGAAAAACTCGACGCCCGGAAAATGTGGGTATATCCCGGTTTTATCGACGCCCACTCCCATTTTCTGGGATACGCGAGAAACAAAGGAGAACTGGCACTCTGGCAAATAGGTTCGGAAGCTGAGATGATAGAAAAGACTGCGGCTTTCGCCAAAACATCGGATCGGCACTGGATCGTAGGCCGGGGCTGGGACCAGAATCTTTGGTCTGATAAACAATGGCCCACACGCGCCGTCCTCGATAGCCTTTTTCCCGACAGGCCGGTATACCTGACGCGTGTAGATGGTCACGCAGCGCTGGTAAATAGGGAAGCATTGCGGCTGGCCGGCATCAATTCCGAAACACGGCTTGATGGTGGATCCGTCATGCTCGATTCCGACAATCAGCCAACTGGCATCCTGATAGACCGGGCCAAGGACAAGGTAAAAGACATCATTCCATTAATTGAAGGTGAGCTGCTCGTCAAGTTGATTCAGGCGGCACAGGTAGATTGCTTCGCGGCCGGACTTACAGGAGTTACAGATGCTGGAATTTGGGTGAAAGAAGTCGAACTAATCGATTCGCTTCAACAAGCTGGACAACTCAAGTTGCGCATCAACGCCTTTCTGAAACCTGAAAACGAGAGTTTGCAATTTATGCAGAATGGTCCCTTCATCACTGAATACCTGACGGTGCGTTCTGTAAAACTTTATGGTGATGGAGCCCTGGGTTCAAGAGGTGCACTTCTCAAAAAACCGTACAGCGATGACCCGGAAAATACCGGCCTTGCGCTGATGACCGACAGCACACTTGCCTATTGGGCGGAAGCTTGTCTCGCACATGGATACCAGCTATGTACCCACGCCATCGGCGATTCGGCCAATGCCTGGATTTTGACCCGTTACGCAGATTTCCTCAATGGAATGAACGATCTGCGCTGGCGTATTGAACATGCCCAGGTGGTAAGTCCCGAAGACCACCATTACTTTAGCGATTTCGGGATCATACCATCTGTGCAGCCCGTACATGGCACAAGTGATGGGGCGTGGGCCGAAGAGCGCTTGGGACCCGGGCGCATCACCCATGCGTATGCATATGAGAGTCTGCGAAAAACGTTGGGAATTCTGCCATTGGGAACCGACTTCCCTGTGGAAGCCATCTCCCCCATCGATAATTTTTATGCGGCGGTATTCCGCAAAAAGATTTCTGATGCACAAGGGGCACCTTTTCTTCCTGAAGAAGCGTTATCCCGCGAATCAGCGCTGCGTGGACTTACCATCTGGGCTGCCATTGCAGCTTTTGAAGAAGAGAAAAAAGGGACTCTGGAGCCCGGTAAATTGGCGGATTTTGTATTGCTTGACCGCGACCTGATCAAGGCATCGGAACAAGAAATATCCCGGACGCGGGTGATTGCAACCTACCTCAACGGAGTGAAAGTCTCCGACTGACTTAGTACAAAAAGCCAAAAAGCCAAAGCGGAATCGTGGCTCCCGAACCGTATTCAAGATCATCCAGCGCCAGAAAACCATTCGGGGCATTGGCCAATTGTTTCCGGTTTTTATTTTTCCCACCCACTTCAAAAATATACTTCTCATCCACCAGAAAATCTCCCGTGGTTGGAAAATTGATTTTGTGTTTGAATCCAACCTGATTGGCAAAAAACGTTTCGCGCAAAGCACCTGTATCCACCCGCGGTGAAAACATGTAAGCCAGGTTGGTATTGTCCAGAAACAATTTATTTGGCTTCTGAAGTTGCGAAATGCCCTCCCCTTTTTTGTACAGGTTGATCAGCAATCCCGCTTCCTGCAAAAAATGAACGTACTGCAACAACGTGTTTCGGTTGATACCGATCCGCTCGCTGAGTTTGCTCATATTGGGCGTGAAAGGCGTGGACTCCGCCAAAACCGCCAGCACCTGCCGCATTTTTGCGATGTAAGCCACATCGAGCTGGCGCAATTGCGGGAGCTCAATTTCCAAAATCAGATTCACCACATTCTCCAGCTTTGTGAAGTATAGCGGTTCCGACTCTTTAAAGAAAGGGTAGAAACCATGGTGCAGGTAATTTTGAAAATGCGCGAATGGTTTGACTTCTTCCAGAATGGCAGGCACGATCTCTCCCTGTCGGGAAATGATATCATTTAGCGAAAAAGCGGGAAATTCAAGTCCCGCTTCCAATGCCAGGTATTCCCGAAATGACAAACCCTGAAGAGAAAAAACCACAGCCCTGCGGCTTAAATCCGCGCGGGCATTCAATATTTCCAGCAGGGACGATCCGGTGAAGATCACTTTTAATTCCCCGAAATCATCGTAAATATTCTTGAGTTCCTGCGCCCATCGGGGGTATTTGTGTACTTCATCGACCAGCAAAATCTTTCCGCCTTTTTTCACAAAAGCATCTGCAAGTTCGTACAGGGTGTTGTTGGCAAACCAGAAATTATCCAGACTCACGTATAGTACTTCTGTCTGAAAATTGGGTTGTTTACGTGCGTATTGAAGAAGCAATGTGGTTTTGCCAGTGCCTCGCGCCCCACGAATACCCAACAAACGATGGTCGGTATCCATGAAATCCAGTGCTGAACGCTCGAAGCTGAACTTCAATCCTGTCAGCAGTCGCTGGTATTTTTCGATGAAGACTTCCATTTTGTTTGTTTTGATAAACAAATTTACACTATTTTGTTTATCGCAGCAAACAATATTTGAATTTTTTGCTTATCTCAGTAAGCAATATTTGGAAATATCGCTTATCTTAGTATACAAAGATTACATTTTAGACATGAGCAAATATATTATTTCAGGCAAAACGGAATAAACTCCGCTCGGACACCGAGGTGCGACACCAGAACCGCTCGGACACCGGGGACTACTCACTTTTTAAATTTCAAATGACTCGTGTCATTCAGGCATCTGGCAGCCGCTTTAAGTTCTTCA
>JBBSDD010000367.1:0-3771 GCA_038249755.1 Flavobacteriales bacterium
AGCGATGCCAGTCCCATTTCCAACCTGCTCATCGCCCACGGCCTCGTGATTCCCGGCGAAACAGATGAAGACAAACACGACCTGCACTGGCGCCGGTGGTGGGATACCAATCCGTATTATAAAAATTCGCCGCAGCCAATTACCTATGGTTGGGTGATGATTTTTGAAGGACGTATTGTGGGATTTTTTGGCTGCATTCCACGCATTTATTTTCGAAATCAAGCGATGGTACCCCTCGCTGTGGGCAGTGCCTGGGCGGTGGAAAAAGATTTTCGACCCTTCATTCATTTGCTTTCCGATCAATTTTTTATAAACAACCCAATTAAAATAAAACTCGGGACCACCACGAGCAAACCTGTGGCCCGGTATTTTGAAAAATACGGCGGTCGGGCTGTCTCTAACCCAGACCTGCAAGAGGTTTACATGATTCCCATCCGCCTGAAACGCCTCGCCATGTTTAAAGCCGCGGGCCTTACCGGCAAATATCCGGCGATGAAACCCTTTCTCAGTCTGGGTTTGTCGCTCATTCCCTGGTCCTGGCAACACCAAATGATTTCAGCCGATCCACATTTTCAGGAAACTGCGCTCAATCAACTTGACGCGCGATTTGAAACTTTCTGGCAAAAATGTTTATCCGCCAACCGTGGTTTTCTCACCAGTCGCAGCCTGGAAACAATGAAGTGGTACTATGGCGGAAAACCTTCCCCCTGGTCGAAACAGCTTTTTCTACACACAGCCGACACGGGTGAAATTCTGGGTTATGCCTCCATGATGAAACAAGCGGTGAAAGACAATAATCAGCTCATCCGATACACACTCGTAGACTTGCTTGCGCTCGACAAAACCTCTGAAAAAAAGATTTTGAAAGGATTGATCCGGTATGCCGCGCATCACCAGTTCGATGTTTTGGAAGTTCCCCTTCCGGGAAAAATAAAACGGAAAGATATACCGGCGCTGACTTTCGTAAGAAAAGTGGCTTTTTTCCCTGTTTTTTATCAGAATTCAGATGCTGAAGCGGAGACCTATTACCAGGATGCTGGGAATTGGCAGATTACGCCATTTGATGGGGATACTTGTTTGGGGTAATTTCGAATTGGGAGTTGAGAGCTGGGAGTTGGCAATTTGAGCTGCAAGGCGGGGAACTGGCGTTATTCCTTCACCAATTGCGCACACCTCGCATATGATTCAGGATACTGAGACTTTACAAGGAGTTCGAGTTCATCTGCGATCGACCTGGTCTTCTTGTTTTCCCCCAATAGATGGGTATAGCCCAATTCATTGTTAAATTCAGATGTAATTGGAATAGTAGGGTCTTCGATCAGTGTCTGCACCGTGAAATGGCTGCCGGCCGTATGAGAATCCTGGCTCTTAAACCGATAACAAGCTGCCAGGAAATATTGCTCCACCAGGATATTCAACCATGCATGGCTATATCCACGCAGATTTCCAAAGACATCCCAGGCCACTTTGTTTTTGCTGTTTTCAATGAAGTCGATAGCCTTTTTCGCATAGGACCTGATGAATTCTACATCCTGTCCACCCATTATTCCGCAGTTGAATGCTATATCCTGCTCATTGTCAATCGCCCATTTCCATTCTAAAGGAAACTCCCCTTTGGTCAATTCTAGGATCTTATGCAGCTGATAGGGCTTATACCAGCCCTCAGACTTTGAGAATATTTTTACCTGCTCTTCATTTTGAATGGCCAGGGAAGCACTGGTCAGGGAAGCCGGAAATTTCTTGCTGAGATATACGTCTCCATCCATGTGTAAGAAGGGCACCTCCTGATGCATATAGGTATAGAGTTTACCCAGGGCCCACCATCGGCTGTGTTTCTTATCTATGCTCTCCAGGGTAAGAAAAACTTTTTCGAACTCCAATCCCAGTGTATCCACCAGGAGTTCTTTTCCCCGCTTATCGGTATGCAGGTGAATATGCGGATAAAATTTCTGAGCGCTTTTCACCGAGAGCACCCAAGACAAAAGATGGTGCCTGGAACTATACCAGCTATCCTTGTAATACGCGAAAAAGGGTTCAGACCAAAATGACCAGACGATATTCAAAATTCAGGCCTTATACTTCGAAGATGGTGTTCTCCAATTTCTTGCAATACCCTGATTTTCTAATCATCTGCTCAGAACTGTAATCCTTTCCCTGCCACACCTGAAGCAATGGGTTTTCAGATATGCTTCCCACTGAATTGGTGGAAAAGGAGCAAAACCTCAGATCACCACTGGCTCCAATGATGGCACTGGTCTTGCCGCAGGAGCATGAAGGCAGCAGGGTCACTTTGATATCCGGGTATTCTGTTTGCCAGGAATTTACAAAGCCTTTCAGTACCTCCACATCCAGATAATTCAATGGCTCAAATTTCGAATGGGTGCCCATTTGACCGGTTTTCTTGAAAAGACTGATATAGCAATCAGACACGCCCCACTCCTTCAGCGAGGCGGGTAATTCAGGGAAATCCTTAAAGTTGCCCGAATGGGCAGTGAATACGACTGCAATTCTTGGAATGCCGGCTTCTCTGACGATTCTTATGGCATCCATACATTTCTGAAACGAACCTGCCCCACGCGAGGAATCATGCGTCTCGCTGTTAAATCCATCAATGCTTATTTCGATGAGGTTCAATTTGGCTTCAGATAACAACCTCGCATTCTCTTCGTTGATCAGCTGGCCATTGGTGATGATCTTTACGAAAACGCCGTTGTTCCGCAGAAAAGTCACGATGGGTAAAAGGTCTTTCCTGATCATGGGTTCTCCACCTATCAGGGAAACATAAAAGATCCCACTGTCCACTATATCCTGTGCAATGCGCATAGCTTCCTCCTCAGACGGTCCCGCATTCTTGAAATCGGGGAGATAACAGATGTCGCATCGCAGATTACATTTCGTGCACATTTCCCAAAGACAATACCAGGGAATCCTTGACCTATAAATCATGAATTGCACATCAGGGGCGGAGAATTCCTTAATGATCCTTTCTTCCACATTTTCAATGGAATCGAGTTCGGGCATTAAATCAATAAAATTCAGGGCCGCCAATCGCTTCAGAAATGGAATAACTTCATCCTCACCGAATTCCTGAATAGCCGCATTTCGAATCTCATCCACAGAAAGTTCTTCAAGTATACCGCGCCAGCATAGACTACCATAAGGTCCCAGGACCAAAATCGGATTATTGGTGCGCAGCGATTCAGTATTGAACAGGACGAACATATCAGGAGACTCCTCATACCATTTGACATAAATACTTTTTATCGCAGGAAAAACATGAACGAATTGGGGTTTTACACTTTCGTTGACGGGCTTGATGGCCTTTATAAATCCTTCTTCTTTCAATTTATCCAATCGTCCATTCAGGCTTTGGAGTTCATTGCGTGCCCATAGGCCGCTCTCAGTTTCATCAAGTTCAACTGACTGTTGGGATCTGTGATTTACCAGGCGAAGCCTGGAGGCTTCATAGCCGCGCAAAACGATCGTCTCAGGAGTTTTCGAATAAATGGTCATAGTTCAAGTATTAATTGGTTTAATGATTGGTTATTCCTTTGTAAAATCAGCCAAACTAAAAGATGGACCTGTATTCTAAAAGCCCTCGTAAACTTTGTCTCCAATCAAAGATATGAAAATAAAGATAAGAAGTTCATATCTGTCAATCAGTTGTGCGGTTTTGGGTTTGAAGGGAATTGGGGGGCGCATTTCCGCATTACTCCTACGTGTTCGCTTTAGCGGTAGTCGTGAGTGCTCGTGCCTCGCTTAGTTTAGTGG
>JBBSDD010000368.1:0-3760 GCA_038249755.1 Flavobacteriales bacterium
GTCTTGAACGAACCAGCCGGGATGAACGTCTCGCTCAATAAGGGTGTCGGGTCCAATGAAGAGCACGCCTTCCTCTATTCTCATTGCTGCCCATCCTTCCATCACCCCTTCATTGGAAGGCACTATCTCACGAAATGGATTTGCCACGATGGCTTCACTATACAATAGCTCAAGGGAACCATTCAGGTATTGGAAGAGTTTGAAAATGGAAGGGTTGGTTTGGTTTGAAAGAATGTAGTGCCGTCCATTGACTTCCTGATAAGTGCTTCGGCCGGTGCCAAATGAAGCGATTACATTTCCTGAACCCAGCATGCGAAGGGCCAAAGTGCCTGCTTCATATTCTTCCGGAACCACCACCATCCGATCCCCATCTACGAGCAGCACCTTTTCTTTATCAAACACATAGGTCGAAACCATTTCCGCAGATTGGCTATTCGCGCCACTCCACGATGTGAGAATACAAATGAGCATCAATCCTTTGAAAGCAGTGTTTAGTGACAGTCTCATAGCCGTATGGTTATTTATAGTGGTTGAATTTAGCAATTTAGTTTTTTTAAACCAAGTTTTCATTTGCTATTAAATCCCGAAATCTGGGACTTTTACCGCTCCGAGTCAGCAGAAAATAGGCCAGAAAGTTATTAGATGCAAAAGCCAGGCGCACCGAACAACCCAGTTTCAAAGAAGGCTATATCAACCAGATTCCAACGTCGCAACGCTTTAAAAAATGGGGGCATGCATACCAGGTATCCGATGAAGGTTTGCACTTGAGGGTGGTAAGAGAAGTTCATTGTTTTCAAACTGATTTTACGCTTTGCGACTGCTATACATTCCTGTCCACACTGACCTTATTTCGGCTTAAATTTCCCCGGGGCCAACAACTGCCATTTCCTGACTGACAGCCGGGTGACATACTTACCATCTGGTGCGCTCATTTCTTCCTTAGCCGTCTCGGGTAATTCTGAAGGTTAATTTGCTATGATATCTAAATGGATGCAATTCCGGATCAAAATCCTACGGGATGAAATGTTAAACTTCTTTTTGGCGGCCAGCACGCTTGGGAGTATGAAGATCAAGAGAAATCACCACTTTTCTCGTGGTAGTTTTGTTGATAATTTTGTAGCTCCCAACGTTCAAATTAAGCCACCCTTGATCTGACTGGGCGACCATATGCTCTAATAACCCTATTTCCCACCATTTGAACTGCTATGCCGAGACTGTTGCGGGGCAATGTTTCTCCAAATGCTCCAAAATTCCCCATTCAACACCTTCATTTATTTTCGGCTCGTTCGCATCAAGCATCAACAAACTAGAGGAGTGCAGAGTTTCCTCAAATACGGGTCTGAATATTGTCCACAACCAAATAGAAATTTAACAAATAAAATAAGAAAATATGAAAATTGACAAAAAAGTGGTCTTGATTACGGGAGCATCGAGCGGAATCGGACAAGCCACAGCATTGAAACTTGCCAGCAAGGGAGCCAAAGTTGTATTGTGCGCGCGGAGCGAAGACAAGCTCAAGAAACTGAAGAAAGAAATTGAAGGAGAAGGTGGAACGGCCATGGTCGTCACTTGCGATGTAACAAAAGCTGCTGACTTTAAAAAGGCAGTAAAAGCGGCTTTGGAAGAATACGGAACTGTTCATTGCCTGGTAAACAATGCCGGCTTAATGCCGCTTTCCTACATGAAAAATCTAAAAACGGACGAGTGGGAAAAAATGGTTGACGTCAACATAAAGGGCGTTTTAAACGGCGTGGCGGCTGTACTCCCTATCATGATCGAAAACAAAGGAGGTCTAATTATCAATGTATCTTCTACAGCGGCTTATCGCTATTTTCCCGGCGGTGCGGTGTATTGTGCGACCAAAGCAGCGGTGAAAATGCTTTCTGAAGGAATGCGACAAGAGTTGGCACCTAAATACGGCATCAATGTTACTTCTATCGAACCCGGAGCGGTGGAAACCAATTTGTTCAGCACCATCACCGACGAAGAAGTATTGAAGCAAATGGAAGGTATGAAGAATATGACAACTCTCCAGGCAGAAGACATTGCCGAAGCGATATATTATGCCATCACCCAACCGAGCCGGGTCAACATCAACGATGTGTATATCATGCCCACCGCGCAGCAATAATCATTTGACAAATAATTTTGAAAACATTACAATACACGAATATGAGTACCGAAACAATTGAGGATCAAATTACCACTGTGAATCCAACCACGGGAGAGGAGTTGGAACACTACCCATACCATACAGATTCAGAAGTGACAAATGCCATTGAAAAATGTCACAAAGCTTTCTTGGATTGGCGGCACGTATCGCTGGAAGAGCGGGCGAAAACGATCGCGGCAATAGGGAAGGAGCTCACGGCAAATAGAGATAAGTTGGGTCAGCTGATGACCGATGAAATGGGAAAACTTCTGAAGCAAAGTGGACAGGAGGTTGATCTATGCGCTGCGATATGCGCCTACACAGCCGAGCATGGCCCCAAAGAGCTGAAAGGTGATGAGCGGACGACGCTAAAGGGTGAAAAAGGACTCGTGTCTTATGAGCCTATAGGCGTTATTTACGGAATACAGCCCTGGAATTATGCTTCTTACCAGGTAGTACGTTATGCCATTGCCAGTTTGATGGCAGGCAATGGCGTTTTGCTAAAGCATGCATCCAACGTAACCGGGACAGGTAAAATGCTTGTGAAGATTTTTAAAGATGCCGGGTTGCCTGAAAATTTATTTACGATATTGGTTATTGAGCACGATCAATCTGATGCGATCATTGAAAACGATCTGGTACGTGGCGTTACCCTAACGGGAAGTCCGGAAGCTGGTCGCAAAATTGCCGAAAAGGCGGGTTCTGAGCTCAAGAAATCGGTGATGGAGCTGGGTAGCAACGATGCATATATTGTACTTGAAGATGCCGATCTGGAGATCGCGGTTAAAATGTGTGTAAAAGGTAGAATTTACAACAATGGCGAGACCTGCATTGCTGCAAAACGGTTTATCGTCGTCGATAAAATTTACGATCAATTTAAAGAAGGATTCGTTGCTGCGATGAAAGCTATTAAAATGGGTGATCCCAACAAAGAGGACTCTCAATTGGGACCCATGGCGCGTGAAGACCTCCGTAAAACCTTGCACAAACAGGTCACCAAAAGTGTAAGCCACGGCGCCGAAATTCTCTGCGGTGGCGAGATTCCCGATGGAAAAGGATTTTATTATCCGGCTACTGTACTGGGATCAGTAAAACCCGGACAACCTGCTTACGACGATGAGCTTTTCGGACCTGTCGCATCGCTGATAAAAGCGAAAGATACCGATGATGCCATGCGCATAGCCAATGACAGCAGATTTGGTTTGGGTGGCGGCATTTTCTCGAAAGATGAAAAAGGAGCCATTGAGCTTGCGCAAAAACACTTCGATACAGGAATGATTTTCATCAACACCTTCGGCCTCGCCGATCCGGCCATGCCATTTGGTGGTGTGAAAGACTCCGGTTACGGACGTGAGCACGGCGGATTTGGCGTGAAGGAATTCGTGAATGTGAAATCTGTGGTAGTTGGAAAGTCAAATTAATTAAGAATAAATGCGACCGAATATTTTCGGGAACTATAGAAAATAAAAATACAAAGCCGTGAACTTTATAGTTTGCGGTTTTTTTTTGGGGAGGTGTAATTTAAACTGAAACAGTTTAAATTACATTCCTTTTTTTCGATTTATGTGCCAAACAATTTACATCTAAGTAAAACGATTCCCTCGGCAC
>JBBSDD010000369.1:0-3758 GCA_038249755.1 Flavobacteriales bacterium
CGCACATCGAACTTCAATACAAGACAACACGGCTACGACATCAGCGCTGACGCCCTGGGATATCCCGAGAGCTATTACACACCCCCAGCCGAAGCACTCGAACAAATTGAAATCCTTCGCGGGGCAGCATCATTGCAATACGGCACCCAGTTTGGCGGTTTGCTCAATTTCAGATTCAAACAAGGCCCTGAAGACCGGAAATTCTCCTTCCTTACCCGCCAGAGCGGTGGATCATGGGGTTTTTTCAACTCCTTCAACAGCATAGGCGGCACGGTTGCCAAGGGCAAGCTCAACTACTACGGTTACTACCAATACAAACGCGGTGATGGCTACCGACAAAACTCCGGATTCGATTACCAAAACGCCTATGCGAGCATGTCCTATCAGGCCACTGAGAAGCTGAGCGTCAATGTAGATATTACCAGGATGGTGTACGAAGCGCAGCAGGCCGGGGGCCTAACCGACAAGCTCTTTTCAGAAAATCCACGGCAGTCGGTTCGCGACCGCAACTGGTTTGCCGTAGACTGGAACCTGGCCGCGGTCACCGCGACGTATAAGCTCAACCCACGCACGGAGATCAACTGGCGCAATTTCGGCCTAAAGGCGAACCGGAAATCGCTCGGCAATCTGGAGCGCATCAATGTGTTTGATGACGGTGGGAACCGCACCTTGATCACAGGCGATTTTTTGAATTTTGGCTCGGAGCTTCGCCTGATCAGGCGCTACGTCATAGGGAAAACCAATCAGGTTCTACTCGTGGGCTCCCGGGCTTACAGTGGCGGCTCAAATGCCTTGCAAGGCGATGGCAGCAATGGCTCAGGTGCTGACTTTCGCTTTCTGAATCCCGACAATGTAGAAGGCTCTGATTACGATTTTAAAAATCTCAACTACGCCATTTTTGCGGAAAACATCATCTATCTCTCGCCAAAATTCACCATCACACCAGGTATTCGTATGGAGTATATCGGCACCTTTTCTGATGGATACTTTAAGCAGCGCGTATTTGACGCGGCGGGAAATCTGATCTCCGAATTGCAAACAGAGGAAAGCGATGCGCGGCGTCGCACCATCTTTCTGGCGGGCCTGGGGCTGAGCTACAAGATGAATCCCCATATTGAATTTTATGGAAATTTCTCACAGAATTACCGGGCCATCAATTTCACCGACCTGCGCATTGTAAACCCGAATTTTAGGGTAGACCCCGATATTCAGGACGAACGTGGGTATACCGCCGATGCGGGAATCAGGGGAAATTGGAAAGATTTTCTTAATTATGATGCCAACCTTTTCACGATCTCTTACAAGGATAAAATAGGCCAGGTGTTGCGTGCTGATCAGCCTCCACTTTTCATTGATTACCGCTACCGTGGCAATATCTCCGACGCGCGCATGTTGGGTGCAGAAGCTTTCGCAGAATTGCTTATTTCAACATTTACAAACTGGAAACCCGGACGTAAGCTCTCTATTTTTGTGAACACATCGCTCATTCACGCGCGGTATATCAACAGCGAAGACACTTCCATCCAAAACAAGGAAGTTGAGATGGCACCCCCTTTTCTCTTTCGCACGGGACTTACTTACAAAACCGACCGCTTTTCCGCCACCCTTCAAGGGGGATACACGGCCTCACATTTTACCGACGCTACCAATGCGGTGCTGACATCAACGGCTGTCGAGGGTATTATTCCTGGATATAAGGTTATAGATTTATCGATGTCTTACCGCATCAAGCGGTTCACCCTTGAAGCCAATGTGAACAACCTCTTGAACGAAACCTACTTCACCCGCCGGGCGGAGTCGTATCCAGGACCAGGAATTATACCATCTGATGGGCGTGGTTTTTATTTCACAGTGCAATTTGCTTTGTGAAGCAAATGCTTGCGTATGGCGCTGACAAGCTTCCGGGTTTATTGTGTAGTCCGCTGGCTTGATTTTCGTCCCGGAGGCGAAAGTTGAACTCAGCACGAAGCAGATATATTGCTATGGTCCAAGCCAGAGGCGTGGACTGTAGTGAGGTAATCGAGAACGGATTGATCTGAAGATATTGGAATATTTACGACTGGTTTACAACAGCTTATAAGGGCGCCCCAGTGCGCGGCACCTCACATGAACGATCTGTCAAGTCTCTGCAGATCGTCTTAAGTTCCCGGGCTTCGTGGACAGTCATTATAAAGAAACACTTCCCCAGCCCAACCAATCGCAGATATCATTTCGGGAAGAACCAGCAAAAACTGTTGCGGCCACCTCCTTCGGCGGGTGGGCCAATGATGAGAAAATAGCTGCGTACAAAGCGAAATTAACCGCCGCGCTTGATGCAGAGAGCATTGTCTACACCAACCGGTTTTGCTTTTTGGGATACAATCCGCCTTATGAAGTGTTTAATCGCAAAAATGATGTTATTGTCGAATTGGAAAATGGTGCGCCAGGTGCCCCTGGGAAATAATATGTTCATAACGAACGATGTGGCTCAGTTCTAAGGAAGCTGCTCCGTTCGATCTCAGGTTTGGTAGGAAAAAAGGCGGAGTGCTCCTGCCTCTTTTGCGGGCACGGACATGCGGTTTCACTCGTTCCGGTATTCTTTTGCCTGCTTCGCTTTTGAGATTGATGGCCGGTATACTCTAATTTGCCGCGCCGCTTCTCAAAATTGTGACGTATCAATCGACCTGCATACCAATTCAGCTGATTTTTTAATTGATTCTACAAATCACCTGTGGTAGTATTTGGTATTGACCTCTAAATTTGCAGTATGATTAATTCCAATCTCGTCCTATTTCGGTATATCAGTTTGTTTGAAATTGGTGGCTAAAAAGTATATTAGCGCCATGAAAAATATTGAGCTGAGGTTCTCCATGGCACTGTTGGCCTTTTTAGGAATATTGCTGTCATCATGTGGTCCTTCTGTTTCTACAGAGACTGTTGATATAGAGTTAAAGCTTACCGGCGAAATGCTGTTCGAAGGATCAAATTCACTTCAATATGCCAACGGGCATCAATTGGCTGATCTGGCTGGCACGATTGGAACGGACATTGCCGCAATTCAAAATGTACTTGTTTCCAATGTGGTTATCGGTTTAGATGACTCATCCCGGCAAATTACGGAGAGTATTCTTCTTCAGGTTGTAAGCGACAATCATGAGCTGGTGACCATTGGGACATTAAATCCGCTTCCGGAAGGAAATACATTTACACTTTCACTTGCCGAAGACACTTCTATTCTGCCGTATTTGAATGACGAAGGTACTACGTGGGTGCTCGATCTGAATATCACAGCCGATTACATGGATGAGATGGTGGTCAGCGGCAAGATCACCCTCAACGTGGAATACATCCCCAACAAAAATTAAAATTATACGATATGAAAATGAAACTATTTTTTGGATTTATTGCACTTGCATTATTCGCATTCTCTTATGCGGGCGGGGGAGAGGAAGATAAACTGATTGGTGTTTGGCAGCCAAGTGATGGAAGAAGCTATATCAAGATTGATAAAATCGGGAATAAATTTTACGGCAGGATCGTTTGGATGAAAGAACCGAATGACGAGAAAGGTGAGCCTAGAGTCGATATCAATAATCCCGATGCCTCTTTGCGGTCAACGCCGCTAAAAGGTTATCGCATGCTAAAAGACATTGCTTACAACACGGAGGAGCGTCTTTGGGAGAATGGAACAATTTATGACCCTAAAAACGGAACAACTTACAATTGCAAAATTGTACTCACTGCCGACGATCAAATCGAAGTACGCGGTTACGTTGGCG
>JBBSDD010000370.1:0-3730 GCA_038249755.1 Flavobacteriales bacterium
GTCATCCTGTAATTGAAATCCATGTGATTGTGGTCGGGTAATTTCGATAAACTTATTTTTTTGAACTTGGCAACTCATGCGTCATGCAGTGAATTCCACCACCACCTCTGTTTATCGTCAAGGTATAAATTTGTATGACTTTCCGATCAGGAAATAATTGCGTAAATATTTTATTAACTTCTTCATCCTTAATTCTTTGAGAATCCGACATGCCAGGCTTCCAGTATTTTGGAATCAATACAACGTTATTGCTCACAAAGAAATTACAATAACTGGTTGCAGGCACACGGTAAATCGTATCACCCTTATTCAAACCAAAGTCTTTAAATCGTTTATAATCTGATTCTCCCAAGGTCAGCGTAAATTTGAGCTGATCAACTTCCGGGACAGGAACTCTTATAATATTTAGCCGTTTGCCCTGGGCAGTTGTTGCCAACTGAAGAATTTTCAAATTGGTCTCCAGCATTGGATAATTGATACTATCAACCGGATTTTTATTCTTGTCAGCTTCTGAAATATATGGAAAGATAACAGTGGTGTCATCAATAAATCTGCAAAGCTCATCGATATGCATATTTGCTCCACCTCCAAAATAGTTAGCGTGGAATGGACCTGATTTATGAAACGTTTTATCCTCAATCAGACCTTTTTCTAACCAAATAATTTTTTTCGCACCCAATGTTCTTTGCAATTCATTCTCAATTTCGACTAGAGTTTTTTTGGGATTTCGTTGCAAAGCCATATCTCTTATTACAATAAATGTCCCACTACCATTTGCTTCAATTCCACCACCTTCAAAGACATATTCACTTTTAATGGATGATAAGTTCAAGTTTTTAGCTACACGCTCATCCCATTTCCCAAACTTCTTTTCTTTAAGAGGAATTGGTATCCACGTTAAGATTGGGAACATTCCATAAACTGAGTAGTCAAAACAAACTACTTTGAGCTTCTCATTTTGATCTTTTACGAAAAAGATGTAATCTCTTGTAAAGAAGTCAATATATTCATCAATTATAAATTCAATTTTTTCAATATCAATTTTAAAATTACCAATATACGTAATGGCAGCTGCCTTTTGCTTCTCAGACGAAAAATTAATTGATAACGCAACGTGTGGCTGAAGTGCTTCTATAACCCTGCAGCTTACGGAATCACGTCTTTCATGACCAAACCAAGTAAGCATTACTTTTTCTTGTTTTTCCCACTCGGCAGGCAAACGCAATTCCTGCGCAACTGCCGTGAATGACAGACCAATGTTTATTATAAAAACAAGTACAGCTTTAATCATCACAATTCATTTAAGTTGCTTGTAAAATTAACATTACTTCCCGGTTCGGTGATGGATGCTCCAGCCCATGACCAATAAAGATATCGGATTTTAAAAAGGACTGAATTTTTACTCCGAAAGTTCATTTAATAATCCAGTCAATAATTGGATCTCTTTCGTTTGGAAAATATTCATTTAAATTCAAGCCAGATAAGTCTACATCAAATTTTGTAGAAAATTCTTTCATAAACCCATCAATATCGTCTCCATTTAGACCCAAGTCAAAGTACAATCGATCATTGACACCAATTTCTTCTTGCTTCATAGAATATTTTTCTAAAAGCAATTTCAAATCTTTATCTATCCCAACTTACTTACCACGAATCAGAACCATAATATTTTCCGATCTCCCAGTTTAAGTCTTCTCATTCTTTTTCCCCGTCGCCGGTTTTTCCGGCGCATCTTCCCTCTTTTCATCTCCTTTCAGATAATTGGGGAGATTCATTCCGGCCATGTTAAACATGTCTTGGAGCGGGGGCACGGATTGGTAGAGGCCTGAGATAAAATTGCTCGTGGCTGTTTTGCCATTTTCCGAATTTCCACCGGCGCTGTCCCACACGGTGACTTTGTCGATTTTGATGTTTTGGATGGCTTCTGACTGAAGTTTCACCAGATCGGTGAGTTTGTCGGCGATCATAATCATCACGGCATCTTTGGTGTTCTCACCCGCGGCGGCAACAAGCAGTCGGAAACCCTCGGCCTGTTTGCTGAGAATTTCAAAATTTCCGTTGGCCTCAGCCTGCATTTTGAGGTATATCGCATCGGCTTCTCCTTTTGCGCGCCGGCGAATCATTTCGGCTTCGGCCTCGGCGTCGATTTCGATTTTTTGTTTGTCGATTTCTGCGGGAACGATGATGTTGGCAGTTTGTGTAGCCCTGTCGCGCAGCGCCCGGCCGTCTTCCGCGGATTTTTCGGCCAGATAAGCCTCTTCGAGTGCCCTGGCCTGTTTTACTTTTTCGGCGGCCATGGCCAATCTGTTGGCTTCGGCTTCCGCTTCCCGCCGGGTGGCGTCCGACTTGGCGATGTCGATTTTCGAATTGTTTTCTCCTTCCACCGAGCGGGCATTGGCTTCGGCAGTTTTGATTCTTTCTGTTTGCAGGGCTTCCACTTCGCCGACTTTGGCCATGGCTTCGGCTTCGGCTATTTTGATGCGCTCGTCGCGGTTGGCATTGGCTTCACCGATTTTGGCCATCGCCATAGACGCCGCCACGCGCGTGCGCTCATCCTGCACGGCATGGGCTTCTCCGATCGATCCATCGCGGGTTTTTTCAGCCACACTCATCCTGGCATCATTGATCGCTTTGGCGGCAGCCTCCTTACCCAATGCTTCGATATAACCGGACTCATCCTTGATGTCGGTCACGTTCACATTGATGAGTTTCAAACCAATTTTTTTCAATTCGGCTTCCACATTGGAGGCCACATTGGTGAGAAATTTATCGCGGTTGTTGTTGATTTCTTCGATGTCCATGGTGGCCACCACCAGGCGCAACTGACCAAAAATGATATCCTTGGCCAGATCGTGAATCGACTGAAGATTCAAGCCGAGCAAACGCTCAGCTGCATTCATCATCAGGTCCGGCTCTGTGGTGATCCCCACCGTAAAGCGCGAAGGCACATCCACGCGGATGTTTTGGCGCGAAAGCGCATTGGTGAGCAGCACCTCAATGGAAATAGGGGTGAGGTCGAGAAAGGCGTAATCCTGAATAATCGGCCAGATGAAAGCGGCTCCCCCATGGATGCAGCGCGAGGAGCGGTTGCCGGCGGTATTTTGGCCCACCTTGCCGTACACCACGAGTATGCGGTCGGAAGGACAACGCTTGTACCTCTTGAAAAGGCTGTAAAGAATAATGAATACAAAAATGACAGCCGCAATGCTTGCGATGACAAAAAATCCTGAACCTTCCATGAATTAATTTTTGTGTTTGGTTACTTTGAGAATATGCCCGTCGATGATTTCGATTACTTTGATGAGGCTGCCTGTCGGCAAATCTTCGGGGTCGGCGTTGATGGCATCGAGCTCGCGCACAGTACCCTGCACATTGATTTGCACTTTGCCAAAACCTTCTCCGTTGGCCGGAATGGGCATATACACTTCACCCATGCGGCCGATGGCATTCGAAAATTTCATCGTTCCATCTTCTTCCATACGGCTTAAGAAATAGAAAACAGAAGCCATCACCACCATCATCAACAGGCCGCAGACGGTGGCGATAATAAAGGTCAGATTTGTATCGACCCCATTGCGCACACAGCCCACACCAACCCATCCGAAAATGGTGAAAAATCCCACCAGGTTTTTGAAAGTGAAAAATTGAAATCCGGCCCCATCATCGAGTTCGATGTCCATATCCACCTCGCCCGGAGCCGAATCGATATCCCCACCCAAAAAGGTCGTGA
>JBBSDD010000371.1:0-3723 GCA_038249755.1 Flavobacteriales bacterium
GGCCCTTTTCCTGGATAAAATCGGCAATGGTATCGGCTTTTTACAACCGACTCCGCCTCTTTTGCGAAAGCCTGAGGAAACTTCTCATTTGCGGGTAATAGCACTTTTCCTGTCAATGTCATTTAAACCTACAATTTCAATGGAATAGGCCCACAGAAAAATACCGAATGCAAGCCACTGGCCCGACCCTTCACCAAAACTTAACATATTGATTTCCTGATTTTAACAATCGAATATAATATCATTAGGTTGGGAAATGGTAGGGCTCGCTTTGGCAATGCAATCATTGACCAGCAAATTCGCTTACGGCATCCCAGCGTCATTTGCATTAAAAATTAATGAAAAACCACCTCTTGCCGCCCAACCCGGAATACGTAATTTCGCGGCATGAATTCAATTCATTTTAACAGCCAAACCAGCAAACGCAATATCTGAATACCATGAAACTCGAAAATTACGTACTCGGCAAATGGATTTCCGGCGATGGAAACGGAAAACCGCTTTACAACGCCGTGTCCGGTACCCAAATAGCGCTCGCCTCGAGCGAAGGTCTCGACTTTGCCGACATCCTGAATTACGCGCGTGGCATGGGAAACCCCACCCTGCGAAAAATGACTTTTCACGAAAGGGGACGCATGCTCAAAGCCCTGGCCCTCTACCTCATGGAAAAAAAGGACATTTTTTACGAAGTGAGCTATGCCACTGGCGCCACCAAAGCCGACAGCTGGATAGACATCGAGGGGGGCATCGGAAATCTTTTTGCTTACAGCAGCCTGCGCCGACAATTTCCGAATGAACGATATTATGTGGATGGCGACGTAGCTCCACTCTCCAAACAAGGCTCCTTCATTGGCCACCACATCATGACGCCCAAAGAGGGTGTGGCGATTCATATCAACTCTTTTAACTTCCCCATCTGGGGCATGCTCGAAAAAATCGCAGTCAACCTCCTCGCCGGAATGCCGGCCGTGGTAAAACCGGCCACAGTAACCTCCTATCTCACCGAATCGATGGTAAAAGAGATTGTGAAAAGCGGCATTCTACCCGCCGGAGCCCTTCAACTCATCTGCGGATCGGCCAGAGGATTGCTTGACCATACGTCGTCTCAGGATGTGGTAACCTTCACCGGATCGGCCGATACAGGCCGCATGTTGAAAGCCACGCCCCGACTCATCGAAGAAGCTGTGCCCTTTACCATGGAAGCCGATTCCCTGAACTCCTGCGTGCTGGGATTGGACGTGGAGCCCGGATCGCCCGAATTCGATATTTTCATCAAAGAGGTGCATCGCGAGATGACCTCCAAATGCGGACAAAAGTGCACCGCCATCCGCCGGGTGCTCGTACCCTCCGACCGGATAGAAGACGTGCAGATCGCCCTGGCCAACCGCCTTGCCGGCACGGTGATCGGCGACCCGCGTCTGGAAGGGGTGCGCCTGGGCGCCCTTGCGGGAAAAGAACAACTGAAGGAAGTGCGCGAAAAAATCGATCAATTGCTTAAAAGTTCAGACCTGGTGTACGGAGATCTGAACAGTGTGAATCTCAAAGGCGACCACCTGGAGGAAGGGGCTTTCCTCTCTCCTATTCTCTTACGCAATGATGATCCTTTCGGAAAACGCGGCTCACACGAACTCGAAGCTTTCGGGCCGGTATGCACCCTCATGCCCTACGACACGACTGAAGAAGCCGTGGAAATAACCAAACTTGGCAAGGGCTCGCTGGTATGCTCTATGGTGACTTATGACGACGTGCAAGCCAGAGATTTTGTGCTCAGCGCTGCCTCCCACCATGGTCGCATCCTCATACTCAACCGCGAATGCGCCAAAGAAAGTACAGGCCACGGTTCGCCGATGCCGATGCTGGTGCACGGCGGCCCAGGCCGGGCTGGTGGTGGGGAAGAAATGGGAGGAAAACGCGGCGTGTTGCACTACCTGCAACGCACCTCCATCCAGGGATCGCCAACCACCCTCTCAAAAATCACCAACGTTTACCAGCAAGGTGGCAAACAAAATGAAACGCCAGTCCACGTTTTCCGGAAATATTTTGAAGAGCTCGAAATCGGCGACACCGTAGTGACCCATCGGCACACGGTAACCGAAGCAGATATCACCAACTTTGCGAATATCAGCGGGGATAATTTTTATGCGCACATGGACGCGACATCACTGGAAGGCACTATATTTGAGCAACGCGTGGCGCATGGTTACTTCGTGCTTTCCAAGGCAGCGGGTCTTTTTGTAGACCCGAAAAAAGGGCCGGTTTTACTCAATTACGGACTTGAGGAATGTCGATTTACCAAACCCGTGTATCCGGGCATGACCATCGGCGTGCGACTTACTGTAAAAGAAAAGGTAGACCAGGAAAAACGAAGCGAAGAAGACGTGGCGAAAGGAATTGTCAAATTTCTTGTCGACGTTTCAGACGAAACCGGCGAAACCGTGGCCATCGCCACCATATTGACAATGGTAAAAAAACGCAACCAAAACTAAGATCTTAATTTCATGGAATTTAACTGGGAGGTATTGCTCCGCCCCGAATCGCTTATAGCGCTAGGTACACTCACATTACTCGAGATTATACTCGGTATAGACAACATTTTATTCATTTCGATCATTTCGGAGAGGCTCCCGGTGGAACAACGACCCAAGGCGCGCGTCACCGGATTGGCATTGGCCCTCATTTTCCGGTTGCTCCTGCTGATGATGATCTCCTGGCTCGTGCATTTCACCGATCCGCTTTTCACCCTATTTGAGATCCCATTTTCCGGAAGGGACCTCATCCTGCTGGGGGGTGGAATTTTCCTTTTGGTAAAAACCATTTCAGAAATTCACCACAAAACAGATGGTCATGCCGGGACAAATGGGAAAACTGCAAAACCAAGGAGTTTCATGAGTGTGATCACCATGATTGTGCTTATTGACATGGTTTTTTCGTTCGATTCGATACTTACCGCGGTGGGCATGGTCAGCGAGCTCGTCATCATGATCAGCGCAGTGGTGGTATCGATGATCGTGATGCTGGTTTTCGTCAATAAAATCAGCAAAATCATCAATGACCATCCGAGTATCCAAATGCTTGCGCTGTCGTTTTTGATTTTGATCGCTTTCGTTTTGATCCTCGACGGGCTGCACCAGCACATCGAACGTGGCTATGTCTATTTTGCATTGTTTTTCTCCCTGCTGGTAGAAGTACTCAATATCAGAAGCAACCGAAAAAGTGTAAAAACCGAAATCACAGAACCCTAGTTTCATTACGAAGGTTTATTTTGCCATCTTTTTCCGATCGTCCCGGTGAATCGCTGATTGCCTCAACCTGCTATGAACGTCGTAAAACTTTACTTGAAAGCCTACAGCGGCATCACCCAACCAGCGTGGATGTTGGCTCTTGTATTGCTCATAAACCGGAGCGGCAGCATGGTACTTCCGTTTCTGAGCGTGTACCTGAAGGACGAAATGGAATTTACCCTTCAGCAGGTGGGCATCATTCTTTCGCTTTTCGGCGTGGGATCATTGGTAGGTTCGATCATCGGGGGATATCTCACCGATAAAATCGGCACTTTTAAAGTGCAGTTTGGATCCCTCATTTTGGGTGGGATTGGGTTTTTATTTCTCGAAAGAGTCGATACTTTTGAAGGTCTGGCTTTTGGATTTTTTGCTGTCACCGTGCTCACCGATGCATTCAGACCGGCAAATGCTACTGCGGTTGCGGAGTTTGCCAAAAAAGAAA
>JBBSDD010000372.1:0-3718 GCA_038249755.1 Flavobacteriales bacterium
ACAGGCTGCCGTCTAAATCCCCGGTAAGCGTGTTGGTGTCTACAGAGTTTTTGGTAGCGGCATCTTGAGCCGCTACCGGATTTCCTAAATTGGTGATTCTTTGAGCTCCGGCATTTCCGCCATAAGTCAATACCTGCGCAATGGTTTGTAGTTCATTCGTTGGATCAGCATCGGCGTCGTTTTTTAATGGCAAAAGATTGACATTAAAATCTCCTCCTTCATCCGAAATGGTCAAAACGGAATTGGTGGGATTGAAAACCACATTCTCAATCAACTCATTCGCCGGATTGGCATCTGCGTCGTTGCGAAGTGAAGATAAGCTGGTGTTAAAAGTATTACCAGCCTCCGAAATGGTTAAAATACCCGTAGCATTATCAAAAATAACCCCATCGATTAACTCGTTTTCAGAATCATTGTCGTTGTTTTCGTCATTTACCAAGGCGCTGAGACTTGCAGTGTGCGTCATTCCGCCTTCCTGAATTGTCAAGGAGTAATTGTTGGGGTTGAAGCTTAATAGAGAAATAAGTTCGTTGGTTGAGTCTGAATCCAGTGTAAGGGATGAGAGATCGACGTTATAAGATTCACCGGATTCAACAATGGAAAGCTCCGAAGAATTTTCATTAAAAGTAAAATTTTCAATTTGATCACTAGCAATTATATTCGCCAGGATGCTCAAATCAGCCGAGTGAATAAGCCCGGCTTCTTCAATCGTTAAAACGTGATTGTTGGCGTCAAACGTCATCGTATTAATGAGCTCATTATTTGGGTTTGCATCGGCATCATCAATTAAAGCGGTTAAGTCAGTCTCGAAAAGCACGCCCGCTTCTGTTATTTTGAGATTGGCGTTTTCGGGGTCAAACAATACATCTGTGATCAACTCGTTGGCTGGATTGGCATCAGCATCGTCAACCATAGTCACCGTCTCGGCATGCAGCGCGTAAGGTACAGACACAAATTGCATGGCGCCAATGGTCTCCAGACCAGAGCCCGCATCCATATCGATTTCCAACCAGTAAGTTGAGCCTCCCCAATCAATTTGATTGAAAATTCCAAAAGATGGATCACCTCCTCCAATTTGAATATTGAACAATCCGAATTGGTTGGTGGCTATATTGTCATGTTCCTCCTGATAAACAATGGATCCGGTAACAGATCCTGAACGTATTTTGCAAACGACAAATACGGTTTCGAAAGCGAGTTCCGCACCGCTTTCCGCATCGCGTGCCACAGCCTGATAATTCATTTTGCCGGGAGCCTGCGCTTGCAAACCAAGGCTTAGGAAGAATATACCCACAAGCAACAATATGCTTGAGCAAATCTTTTTATTCAGGTAAAAACCACACTTTGGATTCATGGGAGATTAATCTTCAGTTTTTGTCTTGCTTTCCGATGTTCTATTGATTTTCCACACTACCCGGAATTATTCAACCAAACCCGACAACATCAACCGCTTACGGGAAAATCAATTAAAAAGTTTTTTATTTTAACATTTCGCCCATCTTTTGTTTTGGGGCATCGATGATTGTCTATCATGCTTTCGCCGAAATAAATACCTTACTTGTCGACTGCTTGGGTCTTAAGAATCGAAAATTTGGAGATTAGCCTCACCAGGGTAAAAAAATTCTATAAGTAGAAAATCTATGCGATAGCGTGGAACTTTTTCATCACTTCGGTGAATCGTTTCGATGGTTGCAACTGAAATACATACTTGAAAATTTCGTCACAAAAAGTTGTCCCAATCAGGATCTGACAGACCGGCACTGCCATACAAGGACGCAAAGCGATTTTAGGCGGAAAGAATCAGGTATCCAATTTAATACAATGGCGTTTTCTTTGCATTCCAACCACGCCGCCTTCTATGTACGGGCAGGGCAAAATGACTTTTTATGATGGAAAATATCCGATCCTTTCTCACACCATATTTCGAATCTGTCAACCCATTGATTGCATTGGGCTTGGGTTTTCTTGCGCTTTTTGTTGGATTTATAATTCACTTCATAGCTTTTCGCGTCATCGGGAGGTTATCGCGCAGACGATCATCCCCCCTGTGGCCTGCTCTCTTAAAATACGGTAAGAAATCTTCCCTGTTTCTGGTTCTGTTGATTTGTTTCATTGCAGTAAAACCGCTGATGAATATTGTCCCGGACTCAATTCCGTCGGTAAACCATACCATTTCAATCATTACTGTAATTATTGTAGCATGGAATCTGATACAGGCAGTAACCATTATGCGGGTTTCTCTCTTGAACAAGTTTAGTTTGGATGAGGAAGACAACCTAAAAGCCAGGAAAGTGCACACCCAATTTCGCATGTTGGGCAATATCGTGAAGTTTCTGATCATTGTATTGGCGATAGGCATTGGATTGATGACTTTTGAAAGTATCCGACATTTTGGCGTAAGCCTGCTGGCCTCTGCTGGTATAGCGGGTATTATCCTGGGATTTGCAGCTCAAAAACTCATCGCTACAGTCCTTGCCGGTCTGCAATTGGCCATCACCCAACCCATTCGTATAGACGACGTGGTAATCGTAGAAGGCGAATGGGGGAAAATTGAAGAAATGACGCTTACCTATGTCGTTGTTCGCATCTGGGACAAACGTAGGCTGATCGTTCCAACAACATTTTTTATCGACAATCCATTTCAAAACTGGACCCGGGTATCTGCAGACATTTTGGGAACTGTGTTTCTTTACACGGATTACACCGTTCCGATTGACAAACTTCGCGAAGAATTAACCCGGATTCTACATATATCGCCTCATTGGGATGGCTTGGTAAATGTAATTCAGGTGACTGATGCAAAAGAAAGGACCATGGAAGTCAGAGCACTGGTGAGTGCCGAAGATGCGGGTACAGCCTTTGATCTCAGGGTGGAAGTCCGTGAAAAGCTAATCAGTTTCCTTCAGAAAAATTATCCAGAGAGTTTACCGGCGACAAGAATCGTATTAAACAATTCCGACAAATCGGACGAAGATAAAAAGGAGAAATCTGCTTCTGAAAATTTAAAATAAAATTGAATCCCGTGTGCGGATTATACGAAACGCGCATCAACTTCCATCACATGTCCGCATTCATTGCATGTTCTCAAATCCTGATTTGAATAAAATTCCCTAAAATTTGGAATAAAATCCTTTTCGATGTTTTTCAAGGGAAAATACACTTCATGAAGTTTGTTGTTGCATTGGTCACAAAACCAGAGCAAACCATCAGAATAATCTGTTCCATCCCTCTTGCGCTCAATGACCAATCCCACGGATCCTTCTGTCCGCATGGGAGAGTGTGGTGTTTTTGGCGGAAGCAAAAACATATCGCCTGCTTTTATGGGAATATCAACCGCCTTTCCGTTTTCCTGAATACGCACGTTGATATCACCTTCCAACTGATAAAAAAGTTCCTCCGTCTCATTGTAATGATAGTCTTTTCGGGCATTTGGACCGCCGACTACCATTACGATATAATCTGTTCCTTCGGGATAAAGATTTTTGTTTGAGACGGGTGGTTTCAGCAAATGGCGGTTTTCGTCAATCCATTTTTTCAGGTTAAAAGGTCTTGCAACAGGCATGTTTCAGAGTTTTTCTAAAAGTACGAATTCTTCCCGAGCGATTAATTCGCGCGCACCACAAAGGTAGTACGTCTGTTTCTGGCATGTTCACTCTCCGTGCATCGCACGCCATCTGCACATTTATTGGTAAGTTCCTTTTCTCCAAAACCCACCGCT
>JBBSDD010000373.1:0-3716 GCA_038249755.1 Flavobacteriales bacterium
CTGTTTCGAATGCCGTTTTCTGTGGTGAACACCGGCTTGCCAAATTCCACCTTGCGTCGTTTATCGATTTCAAGGGCATCGATGATCTTCATATTGGATAGCTTGTTATTGCCATCCCAACCCAGCAAAGTGTAATATGTATCGCCTTTTTCCTTCACAGGTTGAATGTAGTAGTACAAGGCGCCATACCAATTTTTGTCCGTAAAAGTCTTGGACTCATCTTCCCTTGTCAAATATTCAGAATCAATCAACTCTGTGTAATCCTTCCCATCTGGAAAAACGAGAAAAGCGCAATAGGTGTAGGTGCCATCGGTTTTGGGCAAGTTCCAGGTAAAGAGTTTGAATGCCCCGTCGCCACTTGGAAGCATACCTATTTTGAGCAAACTGGAAAACGGGTAATCATACACACCTTCTTCGCCGAAAGCCTTGATCAAAGTTTTGCGAAAAGTTTCATTTGCCTCCACCCTTTCCTGATCGGTTGGTGCGTCGCCAATTTTGTACTGAAGGGCTGCGAGCTCCGCTTCAATTTCCTGTAAAGTCTGCGCATATCCATTGCTTCCGCAAAAAATAATAGCCAGAAAAATGAATATAGAGCTTTTCAAATTCGTTGGGGTTTTAGCTCTCCAACGGCAATATCTGAGTCAGATTGTACCATTAAAGATGCATGAATTCCTTTTTCTGCAAAAGCAAAGTTTCGCTTTCGCGAAAATCCGGATCATCCACACAACAATCTACCGGACATACGGCCGCGCACTGGGGCTCATCGTGAAAACCAACACACTCCGTACATTTATCGGGAACGATGTAATAAACATCCATATTTACCGGCTCCTGCTCAACCAGAGCGTCATACTCATTTCCTATCGGGGTCATTACTGTGCCTTTCAGATCTGTACCATCACTCATGCGCCATTCCACACCACCTTCGTATATCGCGTTGTTGGGGCATTCCGGTTCACAGGCACCGCAATTGATACACTCATCTGTAATTATGATTGCCATAACTGAAAAATTCTTTTTGAGGTTTACTGTTTACTTTTGCAAATATAAGGTGCTTTGCGCTGAAATCTGATTTGATCTGAAGTTTCTTATGATAAGTTCCGGAATCGACATCACCCAAACCCTGATCGCTATGGGTGCCGTACTCTCCAACATCGCTGATAGGGACGTTTTACCATATCTTACCTCTTCCCGTCCGGCTTACGCCAAATTTGCTGATTCTCTGGTGAAAGCGCGGCTGAACAACCCATGGTTTACGGAGGACAACATAACCCAGGCTTTCACAGGTCTCTCCGCCATGTTGAATCCTGCTTCAATCCAAACCTGGCTGGCCAATTACGAAGGACTGCCCAACAGCCCGTCACCCAAACGTATTGGTTTGATTCTGGCCGGCAATATTCCGGCTGTGGGTTTTCACGATCTTTTGTGCGTGTTTGTTTCCGGGCATCGGGCTGTCGCCAAATTGTCGGGGCAGGACCATATTCTTTTACCCGCGCTGATAGAACTATTCGAATCAGAGATTGAAGGCTTTACCTGGCCAGTGGAATGGCAGGCGGGCAAACTTGGACCTGTAGATGCCATGATTGCCACAGGATCCAACAATACCGCGCGGTATTTCGAATATTATTTTGGAAAATATCCCAACATCATCCGCAAAAACCGGACTTCTGTAGCCATCCTTTCGGGAAATGAAACAGCTGAAGAACTCGACAAACTCGGCGATGATCTCTTTTCATACTTTGGATTGGGCTGCCGCAATGTTTCGAAAGTCTACCTGCACAAAGATTTTGATATTGATCAATTTTTCGGAGCCATTTACAAGCGCAATGAAATTGTCAATCACCACAAGTACGCCAACAATTACGATTATTACAAAGCTTTGTGGATGATGAATCAGGAGCCGATTCTCGACAATGGTTTTGTCATCCTTCGCGAAAGCGAAGCCCTGACAAGTCCTGTAGGAACTGTCTTTTACGAGAGATTTGAAAATGAACAAACATTACGCTTCCAGCTCCAGGCCCATGTAGAAGAAATTCAATGTATCGTCAGTCTTCAGGATGTGCCCTTCGGCGAAAGCCAAAAACCGCAATTGTGGGATTATGCCGATGGAGTCGACACGATGGCATTTTTAAAAAATCTTTGAAGCAAAAAAGACCCTTATTCCGGAAAAAATTCGAAACAGCCAATTGGTCGCGGGATATTGTACGGTGTGCCGATCAAATCCAATGCTGGGGCGTTGGGAAAATTGGCCCCGGCTCCACGCACTTCTGAATCTTCGCGAAGCCTGAAGTCTCCTTCTGTAAAACTTACAAAACCCGGCGTAAGATTCACCTGGGTCGCCCCTTCAAAATAAGGCCCGAAAGTATTGAAAACTTCTTCTTCCACGCGAAACAAACAATTCACGAAAGACAGGTCTACAGTGCCCTGTTCTTCAAATTCAAAACCAATTTCGTTCAAACCGTTGCCATAAATGATACAATTGCGAAAATTGCTATTGATGAGGTCACCAATTCCAATGGTGTTTTCATCAACACCGAATGTGTTTGAGATGAATACGGCAGGGGTTTGGCGGATGCTCAGATTCCAATTATTGGCAAATGTGCAGTGATCAAAATTGTAAGAACCAGCGCCGATGCCTGCCAGCAGGTATTGACCTCCACTACTAAGCAACAAGTTTTCTCCATTGATCCTTGAATTCCGGCTGAAGATGCCTGCGATTGAGTTGTTGCGAATTACCACATTTTCAAGGGTCAACACATTTGGCGACAAAGCGAGGTTGTTCGGACCGAATGGCAGCGGCTCCAATTGAATCCCGATGAAATTGTTTTTGATAATGGCATTCCGGATTACATTGTCCGAGCCTTCGTTTATCCATATCCGATCCCATTGCCCAGGCTGTTCATCATAAAATGATTCGAGCCGGTCACCCTGAAAAATGACGGGATTTTCGCGCGTACCGTTTACCTCTATCCTTCCATCTTTGTACACCCAGAGTCCGGAACCCTGATGGAAGAAAATCCTGGCTCCGGCTTCCACGACGAGGCTTTGAAGTGAATCTACCAACAAATATCCAAATACGACAATGGGTTTTTCAGCGGTCCAGGTTACAGTTGTATTAGGACCTTCACCCACGATCGAATAATTGGGCAATCCATTGGTGGGAAATACGGTTGGATAATAGAATATGGCATCCCAACCCCAGGCCACCAGTCTTACATCCTGGGTTCGTCCATTGGTCTGAAATTCAATGGCACCATCCACAAAGGGATAAAGTTGATTCTGATCAGGTGTTACCGTGACTTCGATAAAGATGAAAAGACTGTCCTCACCATCTATTTCCACGTCTGTAAATTGCACGCCAGACAGGCCATCCACATTGATCCGGTATGAATTATTGGGGTCATTTACCAATCTGATATTGGAAATCCGCACCGGATCATTGCCACGGTTGTAAACCCTGAGCATTTGGGTAGCAGATCCAATCGTATTAAAAACGGTATCAAAAATTACCGAATCGGCAGAAAAGCCCAGCGTAAAATCCGGCGATTCGTTGAATTGATCTTTCCGGCAACCGGAAAGCACAGCCACCACAGTGACTACCAGACAACATGCATAAACGAAACGACCAAAAAACTGCTTATTCACAAATTCTAAAACTCCAATTCGGTGCAAATATTACGATTTTGCGCGAAGTTTTTTCAGATTCAAAAGAAAAC
>JBBSDD010000374.1:0-3672 GCA_038249755.1 Flavobacteriales bacterium
AAACTCGCCATTGACTACATCGGCATTACCCCGGTAAACAATATCTTCCTGGGTGCGAAAAACGAAGGGCGTTGCACCTTCATTTGAGAGTGTTGTGGTCTCCTTTTCGCGGTCAAACACGGTGGCGGTGAGTATACCATTGAAACTCGTTAAGAGATTCCCGCCTGTGCTGCGAATTTCTCCCCTTACGCGGGCTACACCCAGTGCTTTCAACGTGTCTATCGGATTGCCCAACGTATCAGTAATGGATGTGACAAACGCATCATATTTGGGCACCGCCATCGGCAGGGCCGGATCGCCTAGCAAAGAAAAATTCCTATGGTTGCCGCTGGATGTCAACGAGGTATTTTTGGTTTCCCTGCTCACATCTCCCAGACGTGTTACCAATTCGCCTTCCGGTCGTGTGAAAAAAGCATCATAAAAGCTCTTGTTCAGAACGAGATTGGGACCGGAATACACCAAACGGGTAGTGGTCAACAGGGCAATGCCACCCCCATTTCCATTGAGCAAAACGAGTTCTCCGCCTGAGGTCCTCAAAGGATCGTCAAAACGGGAGAATTGACAGGTGGCCGTCATAAAGATCGGCATGGCGATGGCATTGTCCCATGCCTGAATCATGGGGATATCGAGAATGCGCTCCTGCGCCCAACCGGTTTCTCCTCCATGACCGATATAATTGACGATAAACGCACCATTTCGCACCCTGCGATCAATGGCCGCATTTACATCCGGATATCGTGACCCTCCTGGCGTAGCAATTTGTTGAAACGCATCAAGAAAAATTCGCTCGATGTTGTATTTTTTTGAGTAGCCAAGGATTTTGGTAGCAATGTCTCTTGAATCACGCATGTGTATGTTGCCATCTTCATCATCTGCGACAAGAGAAATAATATTTCTCCAGGCCCCCAGATTGGTATTGGCATCGTTGCAAATGGAACAATTCGCATTCGAAGCGACATCCGGGACTTCGATATACCGGCGGATTTTGTTTACTACAGAAGTTGCTTCCTGGTTATTCTTCACCACCAATCTGCCCACCCCCAAATCCATGAGATCAAAATTGCCTTCACCTTCCTCATCCGATAAAAAAGCGAAATAATCGTCGCTTACATAAGATGAAACCGGATTTAGTGATTCCAGTGATTGGAAGGTGGGAATGAGGTTGGTATTTCCAGGTGTGCTGTTTATGTTGTCGTAAGAGCCATCTCCAAAAAGCAGGAGATATTTCGGCATGGCCTCTGGATTGTTGACAGCGCGATCATAAAACATTTTCATCAGCCATTTGATCGCTGTAACGTCGCGCATGCCGGACGAAAATTCATTATAAATTTCGTCGAGCTTTACCACCTGAACATTCAAGGGATCGAATTCATAATTGCGGTGGATATCGGCGAGTTCTTCTGCCCGCGCCAGTAAAGATGGCGGAGAAACAATGATCATGTCTATGGCCTGATTTGTGCCAAGGGAATGCAGATTTTGGTTTTGGACTGAACCAAAAGATACTGGTGTTAAGAAGGATGTACCTGTAAAGGCGATATATTCCCTCATTTCAGATGCGGGAAAAGTAAAGGATGCGGTATTTCCCGAAAGGTTATACTGAATGCGGCGGGGAGAAGTCGGCTCAGTGACATCCCAAATCTGGGCGGTGGAGGACATGTTGGTCACGGAGAATCGGGCAACATTTCCCGGTCCAAAGGATAACTTGTCTCTGAATTGCATTTGACCACCCGCCATTTGCAGACTCCGGCGTGTATTGACGGAAAGCCAATTTAACCAGCCCACCGCTGAGGGTGCGTTCTTTTCAAAGGTCAAATTGATATTTAATCCCGGTGCGATGGAACCAAACCGCACTTCGAGATTACGAAAAAGTCCGAAAGGGCTGGTAACCTGGATTTGAACACTTGGAAGATTTACGGTGGCAGTGTTATTTGGTCCATTTACGGTCATTATAAAACGGGAGGAGCCAGATGAGACTGTGGTTCGCCCTACGAAATTTGCCCGCACCACGGTTTCGGCATCTGAAATAATGTTGGGAAACGTAAACCGCTCTCCACTGAAATTATAGGTCGTTTGCACGTCAAACTTTTCCCCAAACCATTCCCGGCCGCTTCTGAGAAGATTTTCTCTGGCTACCTCATGAAATACATAGTCGTCAAAAGAGTTGACCTCAAAGTTTGGCGGAGCGGTAGAAGATGAAATATTGGAAATTCGCGCTGGTGGGTTTCCTGTACCGATACCTATAAAATAGTATGAGGTGTCCACATAGTCGTGTTTGTGGTGGTTGAAGAGGGTAGTTGCCGGGTCGTATTTCCAGGTGTCGGGGCCCTTTGCATAAAACAAAATAAAATCATTGTCATTAAAAACACCGTCGCTCTCCCCTTCAATAAAAATCGCGTTCGCAAGTAAATCATCCGGCCTTGGCACGCTATTTTCAAATGGCAACTGACCAAATCCATTGCCATAAATATTCAGGTCGGACGGCACCAAACTCATTACATCGACACCGATTGAAGAGAGAAATTCTTTATTAATTCGATGGATACCATCTTCCGTCACTCCAATTTTGAACCACTGGCCACTGGCCATCACACTATTGATGGCGAAACTTCCGGATTTCGGTCTGTTAGCTTTCCTTGTTTCAGTGATAATTAGTTTCATTTTCGATACTTTCCTGAGTGAACCATCGGCGGTCACGATCACCGGCTCATAGGATACGAGTAGTGTTTGCGTACCTCTCTCATCCCTGACACGCCATTCCAACGAATTGTTATTCAAAGCGTCTGCGCGCAACGGTGATCCTGATTTGAGGGGTCCCAACGGCTGGGTTTCTATAACTTCAAGTTGTACAGATGAAGCCGTATTCATCTTGCCAAGGGAAAAGCTTCCGACGTACTGAGGGATATAAACATTGTCAGGAGCATGTCGTGCAGCTTCGAAAGTAGGCATTTCGACCACCTTATTTTCATGGTCAAATGTGCGGTTAATTGGACTCCAATCCAAGGACACTTCAATCACTTTTTGGGCAGAAACTTCAGCAAAAACAATTGATATACAGGAAATTAAAATTATTCTGGACCTCATAAAAATGAAAATAATCAGAAACAAACTGTCTTAACCATAAAATAAATTTCTGTCAGCATTGTAAAAGTACCCGTAAGATTTGAGTACTTTTAACCGTAAACAAGGAAAAAACGATTCCTTGTATTTATTATTGTACTGATTCACACACCCCCGTTGTGTTTGAAAAAAAATCGTATAATTGGGGCTTCAAAAAAACTGCAATTCTATCGGCGCATATGTTGATTAAACCTCTTGTATTGGCAGTCTCACTAGGTGTGGTCTGCTGTTTATCTTTGGTACAAAAAGTGAGCGCCCAAGATCCGGCTTTTACGCAATTTTATGCCAACCCTCTTTATCTGAATCCGGCGTTGGCGGGGACCAAGAAGTGTCCACGTGTGAACCTCAACCACCGGAATCAATGGCCAGCCCTTTCGGGAAATTTCGTAACCACCAGCGCGTCGTACGACCAATATGTCGATGCGGTGAGTGGAGGTCTTGGCTTTTATGTATTAAACGACAATGCCGGGCGAGGGACGCTCAATTCTTTTAGCATCAACGGAATTTACTCTTACCAATTATCCCTCTCTGATAAAGTTCAGATGGTGGCTGGAT
>JBBSDD010000375.1:0-3655 GCA_038249755.1 Flavobacteriales bacterium
TAGGTGTTTTCGAAACATTTCAAAGAGGTATCCTTGAAGTATATCCGAATCCTACCAACGGACCTTTAACCGTAGACGTATCTTCACTTCCCGCTGGAAACTCCACCTTGACCATTCTGGACATTACCGGCAAGAAAGTTTTTGAAAGAATCGTAAATCCAGATGCGCAGAGCGTCGTACGCTTTGATACGGCCAACCTTTCGCAGGGAATCTATATTCTGACCATCGCCGGAAATGAAGTGAATTACACAGCACGTGTGGTAAAACAATAGTGTTTGTTTGTTGGTGTTTATGAAAGGGGAGGGATCGGGAGATTTCTCCCTTTTTTTTGTGAAAACAATTTCAGAATAAAACCCACCTCACCCTTTTTTCACAAATTCCGATTTCAGCGCCATCGCACCAAATCCATCGATTTTGCAATCAATATTGTGGTCGCCATCCTTGAGCCTGATATTCTTCAACCGCGTGCCAGCTTTGATCGGTTGGAGGTAACCCTTTACCGGAAGGTTTTTGATCACTACCACGGCATCGCCATCCTGGAGCGCATTCCCAATGGCATCGAGCACCACCAGTGCTTCGGCTGCTTGCTCTGGGGTTTCTTCGTGCTGCCATTCGTGGCCACATTCAGGACACACAAAGAGGTAGTCGACGGGATATGCGAAGGCGGATTGGCATTGAGGACAGGCTGGTATCTCAGACATGGCTTAAGACTTTCGTCAAAAATCGTCAACCCGGGAGGCGGTTGGTCACCCTTTCGGGAAAACGGCCAGCCGCGCTTTTACTTCGACGCCCGATAATCAATTAGCGGGCTTGCGGCCCGGTTCTTGAACCTTTTCCCTTTCATTAAAACAAAAATTATGAACAACAATAAACAATTTGGTGTGTGGATGGATACCCACCACGCAACCATCGTAGGCAGTGAAAATAAGGACAGTGATGACTTGACTGTACTTGCCCATGTAAAAGGGGAAGATTCTGCCCAATACTCCAATGAGACACACGCCCAGAATCACAAACAAGACATACAGTCGAAGTTTTTTAAAGATATTGCCTCACATTTGGTGAATGCCACGCATGTGCATGTAACGGGCACGGGCCAGGCCCAGGAGCAATTTATCCATTATCTGGCAGATACACCTCAGTTTAAAAACAGCATCACAATGGAATCGACTTCTGTAGAAATGAGTGATGAAAAACTCGTTGAATACATTGCTGAAAATCTTTAAATTTTCTCAAAATACCCTTTCTGAATCAAGGAAATAAGTTGATATTTTACTTTGTCAACTTGTTTTACGATCGCACACAGATACACGCCCGATACATCCGTATCGGGCTTTTTTATGGAATTCCTTTTAGCTGAGCGGTCGACTGTTCACATTTCATTGATCTTTTCGATAAGGCAGCAACAATCAATCAAAACAATACCATGAAATCAATCATTTATGCTGCCGCTGTTTTCTCTTTTGCCTTCGTGTTCTCAGAATCTCAAGTCCTGGCGCAGGATGACAAACTCTCATTTCTGCGAAAGCAGGCCACCGAACCTTCGACAATCAATGGAATAAAACCTTTGCCGGAAGGCATGGTGATGCCCGAACGACCAGGAAGCAACGGTGCCGGTCAACACAGAAACGTGCGGGTCTACGATCAGATTCACACACCCATTCGATGGTATGCCCTCGAAAATGAGCACAACGCAGATTATTGGGCGCATGTAGATATCACCCGCATTTGGCTTGAACTCGAACCCGGCGTATCACCGAATGATCCTCATATTCAAACATTTCTGGAAAAGAATGGTCTATGGGAAATCGTGCGTGAAAGTCCATACAAAGACAAGACGAATTATTATATCCTCGCTTTGCCGGAAAGCACCCCGCAACAAGTGATTCGAAGGACGCGGGAAGCACAGGATGTAACCGGAATCCGGTTTTTGGAACCATCCGCAAAGTATTCTGGTCAACTCGTACCCAATGATACGTACTGGAGTTATCAATGGGGGCCTTATGTAATCTATAGCAACGATGCCTGGGACTATGGCATAGGTGGTGGTTGGGGAGTTGTAGCTGTGATCGATGATGCGGTTGATTGGCTGCACGAAGACCTATACGATCAGGTATGGTATGGTTACGATTACGGCTTTGATGATTGGGATCCTACGCCAGATCAATCTTCTCAGGACCATGGCACCCACGTCACAGGCACCGTCGCTGCCTCGATCAACAACGGAATTGGAATAGCCGGGATGGTAAACGATACGGTTTATTTTGCAAAGGTGACGGATCAAACATACAATCCTGAAAATGGTAATTTCAGCGATGCGGCGATCATCAATGCCTTGTACGACATGGCAACAATTGGCAGAATTGGTGTGATAAATATGAGCCTCGGGGGAGGCGCACCCAGCGCAGCCATGGAGCAGGCTTGCAACAATTCTTGGAATGCCGGACAACTCCTCGTGGTAGCCAGCGGAAACGATGGCCAGGGCACAATCTCATTTCCTGCTGCATTTGATGCCTGTATGGCTGTGGGGGCCATAGGCGCCGATGGTTTCAATTTATACCTAAGCAGTTATTCCAACTATGGCAACGAGCAGGAAGTTTGCGCTCCGGGCGGGCACACAGACTTGGGGTATGGCATTTTATCCACCCTTCCGGGAAATGATTATGGCGTAAAAGACGGAACATCTATGGCTTGTCCACACGTTGCGGGTTTGGCAGGACTGATGAAATCCATCAATCCTGATCTGACCAATTCCGATATTCGAAACATCCTCTCCTTTACCGCCAGCGATTTTGGTATCAGTGGATGGGACAATGTATATGGCTATGGCATGGTACAGGCTGCTCTGGCAGTGGAAGCCGCGCAGGGTGGGAGTGTGCATACCGCAGAATTCAATAACAATGAATCCATATCGATTTATCCGAATCCTTCCAGCAACCGGATTTTTGTAGACACCAAAGAATTACCCTCCGATGGGACTTTTGAAATTTACGATATGGCCGGAAAGCTCGCGATGAGCATGCCTTTGATCAATGCCGGTATTACCCCGATTGACATCGCAAATCTGTCGGATGGTGTTTATGTGTTGCGTCTGCGATCGGATGCTGGTCTGGTTGCCACCAAATTTGTAAAACATTAAAAACGAATCGCTCTTTTCATGGTGACTTGTGGTTGCCAGAAACTATCACAACTCCCCTTGGTCGCGCTGTGATGCTAAGCCCTGTCGCGCTTCTTGTGCGGCGGGGTTTTTTATGAATAGAATTTCAATGGCTCATTTTTAATCACAAGGAGCGGGACGAAAATTTTCTTCGACCCTGCGATTATTATTGTTTGGGCTCCGCAGCATTTGCAATGCTGCGGATCGGAGCCGAACATTTCCTTCTTCCCTGCGATCCTTATTCTGAGGGCTCCGCAGCATTTGCAATGCTGCGGAATATTCTTTCGAAGATAAATCCCGTGAGGTGATTCAACCGCAGCATTGCAAATGAAGCGGATCGGATCATTTATACTTGAGAACCTGGTCACTTCGAGAAATGAGTAATGGGATTGCATTACTTATTGTAAATAATGAACTTTGTAAAAACGGTGCGCCCGGCTTAAGAAGTAGCAGCAATCACTCTAGTGGTATTAACCCTGTCTTCGAGTTTTGCTCCCA
>JBBSDD010000376.1:0-3652 GCA_038249755.1 Flavobacteriales bacterium
CGGACTCACCCACCTGCAGTACCGCGCTGTATATTCCGATCCGTAACAGAGAGAACGGAGCGGCAACAAAGAGTTCCAAAAGCAGGAAGCTCAGCCTGTAATTTAACATCTGAGCCAGATTGCATATCTGCACCACCAAACCATACTTAAAACCTGCCTGCACGGCTTCCCGCCACGAAGCAGATTGCGGAAGGGTGGATGTAATGTGTCTGAAACCAAATGCCGCAATCAACAACCCGCAGACCAACCCGGCCAGATAGGCCCACATGAAAGCTGCCGTGGTAAGTTCATAACCTGCAAAGTACCAACCGACGAGAATAATCACTGTGAGGAAGGTTTTGCTGAGGGCAGCCATGTTGAACCGCCCCAATTGTCTGCCGCCGACCAGCATGATGGTATTGGTGGAAAAAATGCCCTCGGTCACCGCAAGGACAAGGAAAAACAGCAAATGCACATCTTCCAGTGAAGGCAAAAACATAAATATGCCGGTAACCACGAGGGCGGTGATTGTGCTCCAGATATAGTTGATCACCAGGAGGTTTTTCAACTTAAAGCGCGGCACGAGATATCCCAAAGCGGGACCGCCAAAAGTACCTCCGAGAATGGCGATGATGGACAGGTTGAGAATGATCAGGCTGATCTCACCTTTGAGTGTGGCACCCATCAGCCGGGTGGTGATGAAGAGCAAACCCACCTGAAGCAGGGCTATGATCAATTTTGCCGAAAGGGTTTGTAAGATGGATCTAAACACCGGCTTGGATATGGTTTAGGTAACGATTGGCTATTTTTCCTGAATTATAAGTGGAAGAAAAGTAGGCGCATACCAATTTCATGCGGGGATGTATTAAGGCTCGTATGGCATAACGAGCAATCTACGCAATTCGATGTTTGAAAGCAGCGAAAGTTTCTGCTGATTGTATAGTTGAGCAATAAATTCGAGAGAATCAGGCGATGTCGGCCCTTTGTAATTTTCGTAATCCTGAAACATCAGACCATTGATACGCCTGGCGTTATAGGCTTTGCGAAAGCGGGTACCTCCGCCATCTACCAGAAAAGAATACGCGAGGTAGTCCATGCTGAAATCTTCCACATCGATCCAGTAGAGATAGGCATCGTCGTAATGGGTGCCTCCGCCATCTTCCACAAACTGAACCCGGATGCGGTGATACGTTTGACCCCCAATTTCGTCAGTGCCTTCAAGCGTTTTACGGGCAGAAGGATCCTGAAGCAGACCGGGAAGCAATGCAAAATAGACAACAGAATTTACGGATCCAGCCCGCGCCACGCTGTCTTTTGGCGAAAGCAGAACATCTCGCGCGTCTAACCTTTCTGAATATCCCTCATTGGTGAGCTTCCGCAAATGAAGCCCCAGCGAATCACTGTGCGCGCTGGTGTATTGATACAGTCCACCCTGGCGATCAACCGTATAAAGCCGGTCGCGAAGTGAAAATGAGATTTGCGCATTGTGATATATATCTCCGCCGTGAAAAGCGACACTGGCATTGACAATTCGATCAACCTCCGACTCTTCTTGTGTTACGGTGTCAGTAGAGCCACACCCCAGAAGAATAAATATCATTCCGAACCATAAAGGAATACGGGAACAATTCAATTTAGAAAAGCCCGCGGTCAAGATACAACTGCTTGATTCTTTGCAATTCGTCCTTGTTCATCTGGTTATCCGGATGCGCAAACAGGTCAACCAAAAACAGGAAATTCTCCTTGGAATCGTTGAAACTGTCGCTGGATTCCATGTCGAGTTCTTCATCCAGATTCCCATCTTCATCCTCTTCTGCGAGCAGGTTGAGATCAAAATTGCCCTTGTCTTCGATGTATTCGGCAGTGAGTCGAATCACACGCGTTACGAGCGGTTCCTTCTGCTCAATAAAATGCGGTCGCAGTTCTGTGAGGAGCTTTACCACTTCATCTTTCACGATGCCTTTTGATTCCACGTATTTTTTAAGGGCATCAATTTTCTTGATGGTTTCCTTGTTGAGAGTAACTTCCATGATTGTGATTTAACGGTCAAAACTACACAATAAGCCGTATAAATCGCACATTTAAGTGATGTGTTCAAGCTTTTCGGCAGGCACAATGGTCCGGATCATTCCAAAGACCACAGTAATTTTTTGCTTTTGAACCTCTTCCACGATACCGATTTGCTTTGAGCTCCGCATTTTCACCTGATCTCCGACAAGAATGGGTTTTTTCATCGCTTTGCCCTCATCAGAGATGGCGTACTTCCACTTCCGCTCCTCGCGTTGCTGAAGGATACGCTCCTGCTTGGCGCGTAGTTTGGTCGCCTCATCCGAATTTTGCTTTTTCGCTGCTTCCCTTTCGCTGATCAGGGTGAGCTTTTCACCCAATTCTTTCCGCTTTTTCTTCTCCTGCCAATCGTCGATCAGGGCTTCATACTTTTTGCCTTTTTCGATCAATTTTTTGTTGTCCTCAAAATTCAGATCGTTTTGCTTTCGCTTAAATTCCGCTGCCTCGGTGCGGTATGATTCTATCTCTTTTCGGGCCACCGATTTCTCCTGCTGCAGCAAACTGGTTTCCTTGTTCAACGCGTTTTTCTTGGTTTGCAAGGTCACAAGAAGCTGGTCGAGTTTTACTTTTTTACCGTCGAGTTTGGATTTTGCGATGTCGATAAGCCGTTGTTCCAATCCAATTTTCTGCGCCACTTCGAAGGTGTACGAACTACCGGCATGGCCGATGTAAAGTTCATACTTCGGTTGCAGCGTTTTTTCATCAAATAGCATACAGCCGTTTACCGTATTGGGATGTTCTTCCGCGCGAATTTTGATGTTGCTGTAGTGGGTCGTGATCACCCCAAAAGCGCGCGTATCGGCGAGTTCTTCCAAAATGGTTTCGGCGATGGCACCACCCAATTCCGGATCGGAACCCGTCCCAAACTCATCGATGAAAAAAAGCGTGTTTTTGTGGGCATGAAACAGGAAATGTTTCATTTTGAGCAAGCGCGAACTATACGTACTCAATTCATAAGCAATGCTTTGATCATCGCCTATATCCACAAAAAGCTGCTTGAAAATGGCAAACCGACTGGTGTCGGCCACGGGCACCAGCATGCCGCTTTGCAACATGATTTGCAGAAGCCCAAAAGTTTTGAGTGAAACCGACTTCCCCCCGGCATTGGGTCCGCTGATGACGAGGATGCGCCGCTGAGCGTCTAGTTCAAGCTGCAGCGGAAATGTTTTTTTGTTCTCCAACCTGTTTTGTAGCAGCAATACAGGATGATAGGCATCGATGAGCACCACATCTTTTTCGCGGGAGATTAAGGGCATACAGGCGTCGAGTTCACGTGCGTATTTCGCTTTCGCGAAAGTGAAATCGAGAAATCCGAGGGCGTGTTCGTACGAAGCCAGCAGATCGCCATACACTTTCAGATCGCTGGTGAGCTGTCGCAAAATGCGGTACTCTTCGCGCTGTTCGCGTTGCAGGGCTTCGGCCACTTCGTTGTTGAGCGTTACAAGATTGGACGGTTCGATATAAGCCGTGCTCCCAGTTTCGGAAGTGCCGTGCAGGGTACCTTCGATCTGGCGTTTGTGCTCCGCCACCACTGCGAGCACGCGGCGGTCGTTGTAGAAGGTTTCGTCAAATTCACGCAGCCAGCCGAGGTTTTTGTATTTTCTCA
>JBBSDD010000377.1:0-3646 GCA_038249755.1 Flavobacteriales bacterium
TAATGATCTCCTTTCCGCCGGCTTCCCATTGAGCGATCCCTTCGGCATTGTAGTGCTGACCATAAACGTCCCATCCGATACTTCCGGAGCGGGAGTCCAGCCAAAAGGTATATATTCCGTCGGTGCCGTCTGGAAATGATTGAACTGAGTTTTGACCACCGCTTTCAGCGCAAACCACTATGGGTAAAGCCGGATCTGAATTCCATTGGCCAAACGCAGTACTGGAAAACAGTGTCATTAATATTCCAATATACTGTAAAATTGTTTTCATGAGGGTTGTTTTTATTAAACGTTAATTCAATTCGAGAGCCAATTTACCTGATGATAAAGGATAGTGGTTGGCTTTTTAAGTTAACGTAACCCATATTGAGCGAACGGTAGAAAAGGAGTTTTATGAGGAGAATATTGAGATGGAATTGTGTCCGCTTATCGCAAAATGGACACTCCCTCCTGATGGCTATTTCGAAATGTCCGGTTAGACTGCGCAAGCGCGGAGGGACAGAAACCTGGCTATTGGCGGTATTTGATTTTTTTTCAATTGGTTAAAAGGTCAAGCAATCCAAACAATGCTGCCCCGATGATGATCGTCCATGATATCCAATCCTTAAATTCATTATTCTTTTGTTTTAGAAATAATAAGTAAAGAAATAAATGAACGATAAGAAAATAATCAAAACCTTTTCGGAAACCTTCATCTTTCAATTGGATTTCGAATAAAAAAAAATAACAAAGTGGAATGTATATAAAAACAAATACAATGAATCCTAACTGATTATTTAGCATTGACAGTCCTGGGAAAATTCTCCATTCTTTACATCTGATTGCATCCATTTCGTGCAATAAAATAAAAGCCAATCCCAGCAGTTGGAAATCAATCATTCGTCCGTTTTTGCTATCTGTCTGGCTCTCTTTACCTGCATTCATGTCAACACATCGGCAAAGAAGCGGTCGACCTGAAATCGCAAATTTTATCGCCAAAAGAAATTTCGCAGGAAAGTTGAATATTCTTTGAGTACGTTCAAGGAGAGATTTGGGCAACTCAAAACATGGCTGCGATTGACCCCATACTTGTTAAACGCTTCGTCGTGTCATGGGCAATTTACAAAACGAATCCCGACAAAAGCGCTTCTTGAACCGTCAATTGCGACAGCGCACACGTTGCCCAATTAAACTTCTTCGCAAATTTTAGGCAGCTTCAGGAATTTTAATCCCTGTTACCAAAACATCGTCGATTTGATCAAAATCACTTTTCCAAAGATGAAATTCATACTGGAATAAATATTGCTGATCTTCCATCCTATGTTCCTGAACAAACGCGATAAACTCGTTGAATTTTTTGCTCATATATTTCTTATTTAAATCACCACCAAATTGATCGCTGTAACCATCCGAAAACATATAAATGGAATCACCAGGTCTGGTATCAATCTTATGATTTGAGAATCTTTTCTCGCGCGTGTGCAGACCTCCGATAGAGAATTTATCTCCGTCTATTTTTTGGATTTTCCCATCAGAGACCAATATTAAGGGGCGCAAGGCACCTGCGAACTCAATATTTCCGGAGTTTGGGGTGTATTTCAATATGCCAATATCCATTCCATCAGAATTACTACTTCCATTGTCATTTAAAAGATGAGACAAGCGCAAATCGAGTTTTTGCAATACATCTGACGGCGCGACGTTCTTGCCAGTTCTGAATATATCGTTTAGTAAAGTATGTCCGATCATAGCCATAAAGCCGCCAGGCACACCGTGTCCGGTACAATCTGCAACAGCAAAGTATACCGCAGTTTTTGTTTTTGAATACCAAAAGAAGTCACCACTTACAATATCCCGAGGCTGGAACATTACGAACATTTCCGGAAAAGTTTGCTTCAGTTTGTCAATGTTTGGTAGCAAAGCATCCTGTATATTTTTGGCTCGTTTTATACTGTTTAATACTTCTCGGTTCTTCAGCTCGATTTCAGATCGTTGACGGTTTAACAATGCCTTCAACTTATCTTCTTTTCTCAGGATATTTTGAACCACGTGAAGCATCATGAGCGTGAGGCAAATTAATACAGTCAAAATTATTGAGAGCTGTATCGCAACCTTCTGTCGCACTTCCGAAATGAAGTAATCGAAGGGCTCGTCCACCTGAACGATGGCCACAGTCTCACCAATTGCATTTTTTATAGGAGCAAAGGCTGAAAGCCATACCCCATTTTCATCGGTGTACGGGCCAATCGAAGTACCAGTCTGATATTGCGTAATATGTACATGGTCGTAATTTTCCCACTTATGGCGGTAGTAAGGTGTTTCTGCGGAAGTAACTCCGAAATAAAAATCTGCTGAAGTTTCATCATATACCAAAGTGTAGATATCACTCTTCACTTTATTTACGGCTTTTGCCCGTGCAAGAAATTTATGAATATCGCGGTAATAAACTACCGCATCAACTGTTGCTATCTCATCTTGAAACGGATAATTGCGTAGCATCTCCTGATGTAAATCACCATCTATCTCAGTAGAAATAGACCTTGCTATGCTTTGCAATTTTGCGATCTCAGCCTTGCGCGATGCGTGCAGTTGGGTGTGATATGTGTAGGCTACAAAGGCCACTGAGATAAAAATTAAGCTGGAGAGCAAAAGAAGCATGATTCTACCTGTGGTATTATCCACCAGGTCTTTCCACTTAATCCGCAGTTGTTGCATAAGAGTGCGATTCGTATATTTATGGATTACGTTACGAAACAGATGGGATTTCGTTCGGTAAAAAATGCTCTGGAAGTGATTAAATCATAAAACATGATGATTAAATATTTTTAATGAAACAAACGCGTTTTGAAGCCAGACATAGGAAAGAGTTTGCGCACTCAATGGCGAAAGTCAACTTTTGCGGCTTTTATCATATCCTGGTATAAAGAACTCATACTATTAACATATTGTATTTAAATATATGCAGCCGAGGCGACAATTATTGATGACGTTTATCGTGATAATTGCGTGATATCTTTCACGCACCTTTGGCTCACAAAATCAATAAACTTTGGAACGTACGAAAACTTCAATTTGAGCGATGGCCCTCTTATTATTTATTTTTACCGCATGTGACATGGATGACAGTGATGATACTCCAACGACTGTTACGGTAGATTCTTCCAGACCAAATGGAAATTTTACCCGTAATTGGGCAGGTACATTTGTTGAGTTGAATGATACAGGTAGCGCTGGTATGGCGCAGCTGGGAACAGATAGCCAGGAAACTCAATTCTTACGCTCTTCCAATGATTTTACATCAAATTTTAGCACAGGTAACAATACAGTTTATCTTTCTGTAACCAATCAAGTTGCGCTTGATCCATGCAATGGTAATCCCGAACTGCGGATTGTAGCTCCGGTAACGTGTGTTGGCGAGAAGTTTTGCAGGCTATATCCTGCAGCCAGCGCGGAATTTAATTCAATCATTTTATGGTTTGCATCAGCAAGTATTCCTTTTGGAAATGCACAGCTGAATTAAACCATTTTTTTAATGCGTAGAAACGGGTCGGCTGGTTTTCTGGCTGGCCCGTTTTTATTTAAAAAAAGTATGAATAAGCCACTCGTAATTTTCTTTCTTTTTCTACCGCCACTTTCGCTCAGAGCGGCTGGGTAAAAGAAAAAGGAA
>JBBSDD010000378.1:0-3633 GCA_038249755.1 Flavobacteriales bacterium
AAAACTATATGATCGGACAAAACGACCTCGCCGTGCGCGCCATGGTAGGTGTGAAAGACAGCCGCGGCAACGTCTATGAGTCCGAGCCGCTTTACATCCTGCGCGACTCCGTGTTGCACATCCCAGATCCGGTGATTCAGGACGAGTCAGGTTTGCAAATCAGTTTTGACAAAATTGATCCGCTGACTGGAAAACATACTTTTTCCATTGCGGAGCATATTTCCAACAGAAAAGAATTTATCGTGATGCAAGCCATTCAATTCCCAATGATTAATATCTTGTGGCTCGGTTGCATCATTATGCTTTTGGGAAGTTTGATGGCCGTAAGGCACCGCATCCGCATTTCTAAACGAATCGTCAAAGAATGAAGGAAATAAACAGGATTGCTTTGATTGGCGCTGGACGCGTTTCAAATCAACTCGGCGTGGCGCTGCAAAAAGCGGACATCGAAATCGCAGGAGTTTTCGGCCGAAAAAAAGACGAAGTTGACCGGCTTTCGCAGAAATTGCGGACCAATATTATTTCTGACCTCACGAAGAAAATCAATGCCGATCTGATTCTAATTGCCATCACTGATGATGCGATCGGCACTGTAGCCCGCCAACTTTCAGAACACAATACAGCTCTTGTCGCACATACATCAGGCGCAGTGGCCATGAAGGTCATCCCCAGCTATCTCCGACGTGGCGTATTTTATCCGTTACAAAGTTTTTCGTTGGACAAAAAAGTAGTTTGGGACAATGTGCCATTTTGTCTCGAGGCAGAAAACGATGACGACCTGAATTCCCTCGGGGCATTGGCGGAGAAGCTTTCGCGAAAAGTGCACATTCTTTCCTCAGAGCAGCGCAAATCGCTCCATCTTGCCGCTGTGTTTGCCAATAATTTTGCCAACCTGATGTTTGAGTTTTCTGAAGAATTACTTGACAAAGCTGGAATCGACAGAACCATCATGCACCCACTGATTCTGGAAACAGCCAATAAAGTATTGATGCAGAGCGCTGCAGATTCGCAAACAGGACCCGCTTCGCGCGGCGATCTCGAAACCATCAAAGCGCACCAGACTTTGCTCGGGGAAGACAACAATTTCCGCAGAATTTACGACTTGCTCACGCGGGAGATTTATAACAGAAACCATGATGATCAGCTATAAGGAGCGCCTTCCGAAGATTACCACGTTGATTTTTGATGTAGACGGAGTGCTTACAAATGGGATGGTGAGCGTGATGCCCGACGGGCAACTTATCCGACAACTCAGTTCGAAGGACGGTTATGCCCTCCAATACGCCGTAAAAAAAGGATATCAGGTGGCCATCATCACAGGAGGCAAGTCCGTTGCCATGTCGGATGCCTTGCAGCGATTGGGTGTGCGCCATATTTTTCTGGAAAGCAAAAATAAAGTTGAGGTATTTAATACCTTCGTCGCCAAACACAAATTGTCTCCAGAAGAAATACTGTATATGGGTGATGATATTCCCGATTATGAAGTGCTGAAATTGGTTGGAGTCTCTTCATGCCCGGCAGATGCCTGCGAAGAAGTGCGCGGCGTGGTGCACTATGTATCTCACCGGAATGGCGGCTGCGGCTGTGTGCGCGACGTGATCGAACAAACAATGCGCGTGCAGGGTAAATGGTTTGACACAGATGCCCACGAATGGTAAGAATGCAGCGATTTTTCCAATTGATCCGCCTTTTCAGGCCACTGAATCTTTTCATCATCGCGCTCACCATGTGGTTGATGCGGTATTTTGTACTGGCGCCGCTCGTGGAGGTAAATGGGTATTCGCTGCAACTTTCCGGATTCCATTTCTTGCTTTTGGTGCTCGGCACAGTGCTTATAGCCGGGGCGGGAAATGTGATCAATGACTATTTTGACCAACGCACAGACAGGGTAAACAAACCGCGAGACATCATCGTGGGTGTTCATGTAAAACGCAGAGTTGCCATGGCGGTTCATCAAGTGTGCAATCTGATCGGCCTGGCTGTTGTTTTTTACGTGGCTGTCACCATTGGTCTTTGGAAATTGAGTATTGTTCACTTTTTTGCGGCGGGTTCCTTGTGGTTTTACAGCGTGCAATTCAAACGCGAATTAATTATTGGCAATGTGATCATTGCGATTCTTGCCGGGTTGGTGCCTGTACTTGTAGGTATTTACGAAATTCCGCTTCTTATCAAAGTTTATGGCCCTGAAGTGGCTCGGTATTTCGAGCTCACCCGACCCGAAGAAGATCCCGCGATTTATTTCAAATACATGTTTTACTTCATTATCGGGTATGCGGTATTTGCTTTTTTGCTCAACCTCATTCGGGAAATTCAAAAGGATATGGCCGACGTAAAAGGCGATATGAAAATCAGGGCGAGAACAATTCCCCTGGTCTATGGCATCAAAAATGCCAAGAAAATTACAGCTGCCATGATCGTTTTTACCATGGTTTTACTGCTGGTTTTGCAGCAAAAAGTGGTAAGCGATGTGGTGTCGTTGATATATCTCATCGCGGTTATTCTTCTCCCGATGGCCCTGAGCTTGTGGTACAACCACGGCGCCGTGCGGCGGCCAGAATTCGTGCGGGCTGGAAATTTTTTGAAAATCGCCATGCTTGGAGGCATTCTCTACAGTGTAGTGCATTATTATATTTACTACGTTCCGCAGGTTGGTTGATTTAGGAAAATACAAGGTCGTATTGGCGTCAAAATCCCCACGCCGGCACGAATTGCTCCGGGGGCTCGAAATACCGTTTACCGTGCGCACCAAAGAGGTAGACGAATCCTTTTCCGAATATTTGAAGGGCGCAGAGATACCTGTTTACCTTTCGGAAAAAAAAGCCGCTGCATTTCTTGAAGAGCTCGCTGAGGATGAGTTGTTAATCACCTCCGATACCATCGTATGGCTTGGCGATCACGTATTCAACAAGCCTGGAAGCGAAGAAGAAGCGGTGGAAATGATCGCCACCCTCAGCGGACGCCAACACGAAGTGATTACCGCCGTTTGCATCACCACCCGCCAAAAGCAACGCACGTTTTACGATCTCACAAAAGTGTATTTTGCCGCTTTGGAGCGGGAAGATATCCGCCATTACGTAAAGAAATACAAACCGATGGACAAGGCCGGTGCCTATGGCATTCAGGAATGGATCGGCTATGCGGGTATTGACCGCATCGAAGGGTCGTTTTACAATGTGATGGGATTTCCCACGCAAAAGTTTTACACAGAACTCAAAGCATTCCTGGCATGAAAGATCTCGACATTCTCGTAATTGCTGCACATCCCGACGATGCCGAACTCGGGGCAGGAGGGACAATTGCAAAATCCATAGCCCAGGGCAAAACCGTCGGCATCCTCGATCTCACCCGCGGCGAATTGGGAACCCGCGGCACCCCTGAACTCAGGGCCGAAGAAGCTGCGGCTGCCGCCAAAATATTGGGCGTAGAGTTTCGCGTCAATGCCAGTCTGCCCGATGGATTTTTGGACAATACCAAAGACCAGCAAATGGTCATTATTCCATTTATTCGCAAATATCGCCCCCGCCTTATTCTTACCAATACAGTCCACGATCGTCATCCGGATCATGCGAAAGCGTCAAAACTCGTGTCTGATTCATGTTTTTTAAGCGGGCTCCGTGCAGTTCCGACATTTAC
>JBBSDD010000379.1:0-3632 GCA_038249755.1 Flavobacteriales bacterium
CTTTTCCGAAAGTTTCTCCGCCAGTTCGCTGGCAATAAATCCGGCTCCACCGGTGACGAGTATTCTGGTCATAATTTCAACAAGTCAAAAACTGTTTTTACCCATTTGTCCACCGTAATGTTTTGCGCCAATTTGGCGCTGACTTCCCCCATTTCTGAGAGACTTTCCTCATCCTGAGCAGCCATTTTCTGCATGGCCATTTTGAGTGATTCGACACTTCCCGGCTTCACGAGGTATCCGTTTTTCCCGTCACTGATAAATGCCGATGCGGCACCCACGCTTTCGGAACAAATAAGCGGGTATCCCGCCGCTGCAAATTCGTGTACCACCATGCCCCACGGTTCTTTATGGCTCGGCAACACAAATACGCCACCGGCAGCGACAAAGGTATCCATTTGCTCCCGCTGCACAAATCCAAGGTGGTGGATTCCGGGTTTTTGGAGTCGCTGTTCGAACAATTCGCCCTGGCCGGCACACCACAATTCCCAACCCGGCAAGGAGATTTCGTCAAAAGCTTTCCAAAGTTCGCGCACACCTTTGATGTCGACATAACGGCCGACAAATACGAATCGTTTCGGCACCCGATTTTGCCGGCCGGCCTCCTGAATCTTCGACACATTTGTGGTGTAGACGCCCGTAAAGATTTCATTTTCCTTAAACCCCAACGCCCTGGCGTATTTCACCTGAGGCGCCCCTGGAACCCACACCACCCGAAAAAAGGGTTTGTACTGCCATTTTGCGAAAAGGAGAGAAAGCCATGATTTTGGATTATCGGGCATCTGGTTGTCAAAACCCAACACGGTTAATGCTTTGTCGCGCTGATTTTTACAAACCCTCAGATATCCTTTGTCGATCCATCCGCTGCACAGGATGAGTTGGGGTTTTATTTTTTCAATTTCTGTGTCGAGTGCCCTTCCGGGAAAATCAGCTCGTGGGTAAAAATGACAATTGGAAACCCTGAGATCAAACTGGAAAGGCGCTTCCGGATTTACCGGCAGGTGAAAAACATGGACGTCGCACCCGGCCTTAGTCAGTGCTTCAAAACAATGCAGCATGTATCCCGCCAATTCGGTATACAGAAAAACGATCTGTGGCTTGTTATCGGACTTCATAGGAAATCAATTGTTGCAAAACAGGCAAAAGTGCCGATGCGATTTTTTCCTGACCTGTGGCGCTGGGATGGATTTCATCCCGGTAATCGCTGGCTTGCCAACGGGTATCCAGGCCATGGACAATTTTCACTCCGCGGTCTCTGAGGTAAGTTTCAAGCGCCAGGCCATCAGCGCTCCACGCCGCATCTTGCGTTTCCTGCAAAGTGGCGTGGTGATAAACGATCAATGGAAGATTTTTTTGTTTCGCGAAAGCGATGAAAGCATCCCAGCCGGGATTGTGTGGCGCTTTGGTGGTTTGTTTCAAATAGGGAATCTCGTTCCAGGCGACCTTTTCGACGTAGCGCGAAAAAACCCATTGCCAGGCATCTGTGATGGCCAAAATGGGTTGGGAATCCGGATAAAATGAAATTCTTCCCACCACATCCTGAAATTCCATCTGATCCTGCCAATCGTGGCTGCTAAAAACCAACACGATCACTTTCGCTTCCAAATCACCGTGTTCAATGAGCCATTCAAAAGCATTGTCGGGTCCCCAGCTTCCCGCAGAAACATTCAAAACGCGGACATTCTTTTGGGCATGTCGGAGTTGATTTTCCAGTATTTCAGACGAAAGTTCTGACTGATCTGATGCGAGACCACCGTTCAAGACCGAATCTCCAAATTTCAGGATTCGGTATTCGCCCGCTTCGAGCGGTGCACTGCGCATCCCCTGGGCATTGATCAGATAGTGATTTCCGAATCTCAGCATTTGCTGATCGGGCTTCAGCGCATATTCATACGAATCCGATTTGTAATAAACCGGAATTTGACCAAATCCGAATCCAAAACGCAGAATAAGCTCCAGCACAATGACCAGTAAAAAGCAAACAATGAAGCTTTTATACAATTGCCGGTACTTCTTCGGGTTTTTCAAGGGCACTTAATTCTCCGCGAATATACGGTTGAAAAGCCTCATCCGTCATCACCGTGAGCGCGATGAGGAATAGAATGGTAAATGGATTGAGGGAAGCAGCCAGCCAGGGTTCGAGCGCGATGGTAAACATCACGAGCCACAACATGGGAAAAGCTATGGCTGTATTGCGCGAAGCCTGAATGAAAAGCAGAAAAACGGCGCGGAAGAAAACGAGGAGTCCGACAAGACCCGTATTGAGCCAAATGATCAAATAGGTGTTGTGCACGCCGCCCTGATGGCCGAGGATATTGAGCATATCCTGGTTGGATTCCATCAACCACTCATCAAAAGCAAAACCCCTTCCAAACCAAAAATATTCCTGGATATTCAGCCAGGCGAATTCCCAGGCGACATACCTCCCCGAACCCTGTTCCAGTGTTTCGACCCGAAAAAATTCGGACAAACCGAGTGCCCTGACTATTTCGACGATATTGGCCGACACGAACTCCACACCGACAGCCGCACCGATGAAAAATATAAATCCGACAAAAGGCGAAAAACGATAAAACCGCACGAAGCCCAGGAATAGAATCGATGCGAGAAGTGCAGTCCGCGAACCTGATAAAACCAGCGCAATTAACAAGGGAATCACGAGCCACCGCAAATCCGATTTCGTGAGTAGATCCCGGAAATACGATCTGCCAAGGACAATCAACACCAATAAAATACTGGTAAACAGTCCCAAGCCGTTGGGATTGCCAAAAACGCCGCGAAACCGACCTCCGTGCGAAATGGCGACTCCCGGATCGGTAAATCGCATCACGAAGCCAATGATGATCATCAATACCCCAAAAAAGAGAAAATCACGAATCACCCGGGGTCCGCTTTCGCGGAAAGCGTACAACAAGAACTGGGGTACAGCGAAAAACAGGAGGATGTATGAAAGCTGTTTTTGAAAACCGACAAAGATGGTGGGAGAAAAATAAAGTCCGACCAGACCGATGACAACAAACGGCAGAAAATATGTATAAATATTGTTTAAAGGGGCGAATTTGTGCCTGTCGACAATGACGATTGCGGTGAGCAAAAGCATATAAACATTTTTGAAAATCTTGGCAAAATCCGTGGCTGGCCGAAGGTTGTCGCTGAGGAGGAGGATAAAGAAAAACCCGAGCAGGATTTCGAAATACAGCCCCTTTCGCCAGAGCAAAATGATGGAAAGCACCCCCACGCCAAAAAACACCGGTGTGCTCAAACTGCCCACCACATACCAGATGGCGAAGAGCATCAGAACCGCTTTTTGTCGAATGATAAAATCGTACATGGCAGAAACCGGAGATTGGGGTCAAATATCGGAATCAGGGGGGGATATATGTGGAATCCTTTCGACTACATTCTGCCCGGCTATATGAAGATTAAAATTTTGGCTAAAGCCATCGGAAGATGTTTTAATAAACTATTGGGCTAAAGCCCAAAAACCCCTGTTGCTTGTTGCCGGGGGCTAAAGCCGCCCGGCAATATTGGGGGATTCAAATCACAATGTTTTTCCGCTACTAGACTTTAGAAATGGCTTGCACTGGACCCCATGAAAAATTTGGCTAAAGCCATTGGAAGCCCATTTGCCGGGC
>JBBSDD010000380.1:0-3617 GCA_038249755.1 Flavobacteriales bacterium
GTTGTTATCGTTGCTCGCGTTGAATAGCAATCCAGAAACTGAATCGACTTGTGTGATGAATTCAAAATCGTCGCCACTATCGTAAACCAACTCCATATTGTCGGCGCGGAAAATCGAGAACGATCTTGCACCCACGCCATAAATTTCTTCGAAAATACCATCACCATCCTCGTCGCCATTGAGGTTGGTCATTCTGAACCGACCGATATTGTGGTCTTGCTGAAGCATGGCAGCGTGTGGGAATGCGATAGAGTCGAGAATTTCGTCGGCCACTTCTGTGCGCTCTTCGAGTCCGTCGTATTCTTTTTCGTCTCCTTCATTTGCCGTAAGGATATACTGCACCCCATTCACCTCATAATTGCCGATGGCATCCGGAATGTAGAATCCTTTAATCGGCCAATTGGAACGAAGCACCGCACCTGAACGGTCTGAAGCGTCCATTCCATTTCCAAAGGCATTATAGTCTTTGTAGCCCAGTGCTTGCAACATGGTGATTTCGTTGGTCACAAGATCTATTTCTGCAATCGCATTGTTCTCTTGCAGTACGACCCATGCTTTTTGGGAATCTTCACTCACCGTGACGTACTCCGGCTCGAGGTCTTGTGAAAGTGTAGAATTCACCTGGGTTTTTCTCACGCCAGAAGCGATAAGATCAGTCTCAATGGCGTTGAATGCGGTGAAGTCTAAAGTCAAGGCATTGGCCTGGGTCACATTGGCCACTCCGCCGGATACATTGATCACGGTTACTGAACCCTCGGGGTCTACAGAATAGTTTTGACTGGGTTGACCTTCGTTGGCTGTAAGCACAAGGTTTCCATCCGGACTGAAAGTAATCATGTCGGGAAGTGCACCAGTTGTGATTTGCGCTATAAAATTTCCATCAAGGTCGAAGAATACAACCGAACCGTCTAACTGCTCATTTGCATTTGGCGAGGCTACTGCAACGTAATTTCCAAAAGCAGAAACGCTGGTAATTCCTCCATAAGGGGATATATCCACCGATTGAATAGTTGATGGAGAAGCTGGGTTAGAGAAATCGATGATGTCCAACCTTTGCTCCACAGCGCTTGTGGCGTATACTCTTTTTGCGCTGGCGCTGTAAGCTACCACTTCTACCGTGCTCGTACCACCGGAATCCGGAGCATAACTCGTCAGGAAGTTGAGTTCGATTTCTTTTGTAGCCTGTGGCGCTTGCCGGTCATTGTCGGTAATGAATATAGTGATGAAAGGCGTACCCTCGATGGTCAATCCATTGGCATTTTCAAGGTGTAGTGTGAAGTACTCATCCTGCTCTTCGGTGTTGTCATCATGTATGGCAACTGATACCGTTACTGTGTTTGGAGAAGTGCCGTCAAAGCTGAATACGGTTGTTTCGAAACTGAGATCGCCGCCATCCGTGTTACTCCAGGGATTTTCTTTGAGAACCAGTTGTGCGCCGCTCAGGGATGGGTTTTGAAGATTGAGTGTTATTTCAACTGAACCATCACTTTCGTTTACCACCAGAAAATCTTCGTCAAAAGAGAGGAAAGTATTGTATTCGAATTGAAACTGAAAAGGCGCGGCCATCGGATCACCTTCGGCACTTGTCACGTTTGCCACATTGAGCGTTTGTGTAACGCCGATTGCAAAGGGCGTTCCGTAGGTCAATACCACTCTTCGCGGAGTGCCTTCAATCTCTGTGAGCCCGGCTGTCGCCAAATCTTCAATTCCGGTGTAGTTGGCAAGGTCCGTAGCGGTTGTCGGATCGAGTGCGCGATTGAATATCACTTCAATAGACGTCTGAGTCAACACTGAAGCAGAAACCACTGCAGGTGTTGCTCCAAACGCCCAATTGGGCCATGTTTGTCCGGGGGTGCCGGCGCCAGTCCCCACCCAGTTGGAAGGGTTCAAAATGGATGTGCGAAGGGCATCTCCGCTCAGGTCTTGGGGTCCATTGTAGTATCCATTGACCAGAAGTCCGGCCACAGCATCAGGCGCGGTGCTTAAGTTAATGGAAGAAACACCATCTTCAAGTCCCGCAGGCAGTAAAGAAAAACTCCCGCTGCAGGAGATATTCGTTCCCAACCAGGCATTGGAGCTGAGTGCTGTGATGTGCGAAGCTGTTGCAGCTTCACCGGTGTAGACGATGATCTGATCACCGCCTGAGCTCAATCCGAATGAAGAGCCGGTGATCGTTCCAACACTTACGGTTCCGTTGTCGTTGTTCACTACCACGACAGTCCCGGCTGCAACACCTTGTGCAGGTGCCGTCCATAACAATCCGCCTGGACATTGCGGTTGTGGGTTGGTGGTGTATTTCGCATCTGTGAAGCGCACCAATGTGCCAGGGAGAATATCCACGAGTGACAAGAATGCAAATTGGTCATCTATATCTGTGGTATTCATCCTGTATGCTATCACAACAAGGTCGCCTGCGTTGAACTCAGTTTGCTCGGCGATGGTGGTAAAAGTCGAAGTTTGATCGGTATCGATTTGGTTTCCGCTGAGGTCTTCGATGGTATTGGCGAGAAGTACGACGAAGTATGTCTGTCCGTTTGCCAAAGATGAAGTGGGCGTGACAGTGATCACATTGTCTGCATAGGTTCCAGTATATGCCACGGGTTCTCCACTTGCGTCACCAAGTCGGAGTTCTACGGCCAATGGAATGTTTGATTCAGTCAAGACCGCGCCACCGGCGAAGCGCACAGCCTCGTTGAACGTGATCGCGGGCTGCGCACTTGTGCCGAGGTTTATGCTGTTGTTAAGCGGCATGAGCGTAGCCACAGGAGGGGCAGTATCTTCGCCTCCGGTGCTAAATCCTTCTACCGTAATGTTGTCAAATCTGTTATTGCCGGCAGTACTTCCGCCACCTGTTGAGAAGAAAATTCTAAAACCGAGGTTTGGGTTGTTGTCGGCTTCCGCAATTCCTGAGAAGTCGAGGGTTCTCAGTGTCGGAGATTCGGTAATGGCGAATGTGGTGAAGGGTGTGTAATCCGTTCCATTGGTCGTGTACTCAACGCTTTGTGTTCCGGCCCCCGAACTGGATCGCCGGGTTACATAATTCACCACGACGCCTTCAAATCCGCTGGTAGGAATATTGATCTTTAATCCGCCGCCGATGGGGTCATTAAAGCGGAGGTGGCTTAGCGCCAAATCACCAAAGCGGGCATTCTGGTTGAGTAAGTCAAAATCCTGACCCGTATTTCCCGAAAAGGGAATAGAGGATATTCCACCTGTAATTTGGGTAATCGAAGCACCTCCCACTTCTGTGTAGCTTACTGAAAGCAGTTCGTCCACCGTATTCGACAGGTTGAAATTCCAGTAATGCATCAAAACGAAAACCGCAGGCACTTCGCCTTCGAGTGTGAGGTTGTCAAAACGATTGTTGCCACCTGTACTTCCGCCACCTGCCGCAAATTCAATTTTAATTGCAAAGTTTGGGTTGTTGTCAGCGCCAGGGATTTCAGAAAAATCCAAGGACATAAGCGTCGGAGTCTCTGTAATATTCAAAGTTGTAAAGGGCGTAAAATCGACCCCATTTTCCGTGTAGGAAATGATCTGTGAGCCCGCTCCTGATCCTGATCGCCTTGTGACATATTTCAACACGGCATTTTCATAGCCTGTGGTAGGAAGGTTTA
>JBBSDD010000381.1:0-3614 GCA_038249755.1 Flavobacteriales bacterium
GGTACGCCGGGGATAACAGGCTGATCACTCCCAAGAGCTCACATCGACGGAGTGGTTTGGCACCTCGATGTCGGCTCGTCACATCCTGGGGCTGGAGAAGGTCCCAAGGGTTGGGCTGTTCGCCCATTAAAGTGGCACGCGAGCTGGGTTCAGAACGTCGTGAGACAGTTCGGTCTCTATCTGTAGTGGGCGTTAGAAATTTGAGAGGACCTGCCTCTAGTACGAGAGGACCGGGGCGGACGCACCTCTAGTGTACCTGTTATGGCGCCAGCTGTACCGCAGGGTAGCTACGTGCGGATGTGATAAGCGCTGAAAGCATCTAAGCGCGAAACACACCTCAAGATGAGATTTCTTTTAAGGGTCGTTGAAGACGACGACGTTGATAGGTTGCAGGTGTAAAGGCAGTAATGTCATAGCCGAGCAATACTAATTACCCGTAGACTTTAAATTCTAACTCAACCAATACGTCAATTCTTATTGATTTGATGTCAAAAAAACATCATAAAGCTTTAGGTGACTATAGCAATGAGGTCCACCTCTTCCCATTCCGAACAGAGAAGTTAAGCTCATTAGCGCAGATGGTACTGTTTTATTACGGGAGAGTATGTCGTCGCCAATCTTAGAACCTCCGTGCACTTGTGTACGGAGGTTTTTTTATATCCAATTCATTCCTCTAGTGCCCCGCTGAAAAAGCGGGATTCCTGTTTTCAGGCAGATTAGTTCGCCTTCAGCTAATGAGATATCCAAAATAGATAATCGCCAACACGTAGCTAAAATGCATGCCTTGTGTCTACTGCGGTGTAATAATGATCGCATGGGTATGCCCATCGATTGGAAAAAGAATATCCTATGTGCGCTGCCAAATGCCCTTTGACGGGCATTTATATCATCGTATGATCTCAAATGTGCATATCGTGTTGATTTTTTGGATAAGCGAATGCAGCTATCCAGCTTGCTGAAGTTTACTTTCGTAAAATGGAATTTCAGAAGCGGGTTGAGCAATCCGTAGAACATTACATCGAAGGCAAAGCTGAAATTCGCAGTTACCAACGCGGGAAAGCCTATTTCGCGCAAAACCGCGTGAAAAGCTGGGAGAAAGGAATTTCCGAATCGGATATGGCTTTTGTTGTCTTGGGTACGATGCCTTATAAGGTGGGAATTCAATTTACCGAAGCTGAATGCGTACAGATCAGATCCTCCCATTGTGAGTGTATCGCTGCCATGGACGGGGTATGTAAACATCAGATAGCTGCCTTGCTTTGGTACGCCGAAAATTGCGAAGCGCTGAGAAATTCAGATAAAGCGATTGTAACAGGTGAGAATCTGCCCGCCGCCCGATTCATGGAAAATAACGGAGCCAGATCACGGGTTTTGCCCGAAACTTTGACAGAAGAAAAACGAAGTGCCAATCAATTTTATACCGTGGTTTCCTGGCGCGATGGAGTGGAGCACCTGCGTCCCAACACCGATACCTCAAAGAAACGCGTGGATTACGAAGGTGCAATCAAGGATGTGACCAAGGTTGGTAAAGGCGCTTTTACAATTAATTTCAGATTGCAGCGCGAGCAATGGTTCGGCAGTCTTTATGACTACACCATTCGGATCAAGTACGGCAAAAGTGGCGTGGAAGTGGCATGCTCATGTGGCGAAAATGTGCAACAGATATGCGGACATGTGTTCAATGCACTCATGCAGGCACATACCGAAGGATTGCTGGAAAAATGGGAGCCCTGGAGCAACGCGAAAATGGATAAAAATGGGCTGGATGAAATGCATAAATACGGCTTTGATGCCGCATTAAACTGGCGCGAATATTTCGAATTTAAGGAAACTGAGGCCGGACATATCTTCCACCTCTTGCCGGCTTACCAAAACTATTTGTCTCCTTCACGCCTGAATACGAATTTCATATCGTCTATCGAAATGTTGGATGCAGAAAATGAACTTTCTGCCATCGGCCATTTGAACGAGAAGAAAGAGAACCCTTATGAATTGGGTTTTGCTTTTGTCATTGATGCCCGGGATGCGGACTACCCGGTAAAGCTCGTTCCCATTTGCGGTAAGCCAAACAAAAAGGGTATCCCCATGTCTCAGAGTTTCGTTTTGCGCGACCGCATCAGCTCAACTGCCGAATGCCTTTACGGCCGTGATGACTTCGAAATATTGCATGCCATCCACGAAAGCACACTGAATGCAATGGGCTACGGGCGGAGGAAAATGACGGGCATGGCTGCGATGGCGGCGATTGCCGACAAATTGGAACGACATCCTTTTGTATTGTTGAGTGACGGTCGACTGGGGGGTGCAATACGCAGGAATAGCATTGAGCCAGCGAAATTTGTAACAGGTCTCCCAAATTGGTGTATTGAAATAGTGGAAATGGCAGACCACTATGAAATACGTGCGGTGGTTCCCAGTGATTTGGGATATAAGCCGTTAGAAAAAGACAAGATCAATTCCATTCATCCCCATTTTTTGGTGGAAGGAAATGAGGTGCGTTATATTGAAAGCGTGCGCCATTGGAGTGCGGTCGTATCCGTATTGGAATTGGATCAATTGCGCTTCACACACCAAAACTTTCATGGGATTTTTGAGGGTTTATTGGTAAAACTAAGTGCCCATTTTGAATTAAAATTTCCAGACATGAAACGATTAAAAATTTCTGAGCAGCCAATTCTACAACCAATGGCAAAAGAATTGTACCTAAGCGAAGTAGGTAGTTTTGTCATTTTTGAGCCTTTTGTGCGGTATGCCGAAGATGTATTGCTGCCGGCAGGGCAGCAAGGTCAGCGTTGGCAGATGAACAATGCGCAATTACAATCGCAGAATATCGACAATCATGCCGGTCAGGAATTGCTCAATGTCTTGAAAATGGCGCATCCTTCTTTTCAGGACCAGCGCAGGTCTGATTTTTTTCATTTGAGCTATAAAGAGCTTCTGCAAAAGGACGTGGCTCAAAATCTTTTTCTCAAATTCAACGATGCGGACATCAAAATATTTGGCGAAAAAAACCTGACGAGGCTGAAAGAATTGCCCAAAACAGCCAAAGTAAACTACAGCGTAAAAAGCAAAATTGATTGGTTTGAAATCGAGGCTCAATTTCACTATGGCGAAGAGATGCTGACACTTGCTGTGCTCAAGAAACGCTTCGTACCAGGACAGAACTACGTAGAGCTTGGCAATGGTGGCCGTGGACTCATTCCGGAAATGTGGCTGAAAAAATTGGAAAGGCTCTTTAAACTGGGCGAAATAAATTCAGAAAAGCTCCTGGTGTCGTCCATGCATTTCAATCTCATCGATGAGCTTTTTGACGAATTAGAGCAGCCCGACCTTCAATCATTCATTGCCGAAAGGCGCGACAAACTGATGCATTTTAAAGGCATTGAGACCCATCCTTTGCCACGTGGAATTAAAGCAACCCTGAGGCCTTATCAAACCGACGGTTTCCAATGGCTTTGCTTCCTCCATGAATTTGGTTGGGGAGGCATACTCGCTGACGATATGGGACTGGGTAAAACCCTGCAAGCCATCACTTTTCTAAAACACCTCTTGAAAACGAACAAACAAACCAACCTGGTGGTAGTGCCCACTTCACTGCTCTTCAATTGGGAAAA
>JBBSDD010000382.1:0-3612 GCA_038249755.1 Flavobacteriales bacterium
ATATTATATTTTTGGTAAAGCCGGTGCCCGTGACCTGGCCGAAACGCTGAAAGTGCCCTTCCTGGGCGAGTTGCCGCTGATACAATCCATCCGCGAATCGGGTGATGCCGGGCGTCCAGCCGTTTTGCAGGAGCAGACACTTTCGTCGCGGGCCTTTCAGGAAATAATTCGTAATTTCGTATCTGAATTGCAGAAGCACTCGGCGCATGCCAATTCCTTAAAAGACAAAAGCATATAAGATTTTGTTATCATGGAAAATCTCGTTCAGAGAATCGAATTCGCATTAACACAGATCCGACCTTTCCTCCTGGCCGATCGAGGTGACATTACTTTGGTGGAAGTTACCGAGAATATGGTGGCCCGCGTGGAACTTCATGGTGCCTGCAGAGATTGCTCGATGAGCTTTATGACATTGAAAGCCGGGGTGGAACAAAGTATTTTAAACGCCGCACCAGAAATCAAAGGGGTGGAAGCCATCAATGGTTTGACACAGGTTTAGCCCATTTCTGCGTTTCGGCAAAACAATTTGGTTTCGTCAACCTTTATCACATTGACATTACATCAAATATTTTGGAAAATACCACCACGACAGTAAAGCCACGTATCAACGAGACCAAATCTGTTATCACCATACTTTTTGCCGGTGATTCCGGCGATGGCATCCAGCTCACCGGAAGCCAGTTTACCAATACCAGTGCTCTTTTCGGAAACGACATCAGTACTTTCCCCAATTTCCCTGCGGAGATTCGTGCCCCTCAGGGCACGATTGCGGGTGTTTCAGGCTTCCAGCTCAATTTTGGAAGTGTCGAAATTTTCACTCCAGGCGATCAGTGCGATGTGCTTGTGGTCATGAATGCAGCAGCGCTAAAGGCCAATCTGCACAATCTGAAATTTGGCGGATATATCATTGCCAATACCGATGGTTTCGACCTTAAAAACCTGAAACTCGCGGGGTATGTGGACGCCGTTAGCCCGCTCAGTGACCATAGCCTGGGCAAGTACCAGCTGGTGGAAGTGGATGTGACGAAGCTCACCCGCGAAGCATTGAAGGATTCGCCACTCGGTATCAAGGAAAAAGACCGGAGCAAAAACATGTTTGTGCTCGGATTTCTCTATTGGATGTACAACCGAAAGTTGGAACCGACAGAGAAATTTCTCCGCGAAAAATTCGCTGGCAAACAGGATCTTGTTGATTCCAATCTCGCGGTGCTGAAGGCTGGTTACAATTTTGGTGATACCAGCGAGATGTTCACCACGCGGTATGAAGTGAAGCCCGCCCCTTTGCCGAAAGGCGTCTACCGCAACATCATGGGCAATCAGGCCATCGCCATCGGACTGATCGCTGCCGCCAAAAAAGCAGATCTCCCCATATTTTACGGAAGTTATCCCATCACACCTGCGTCAGACATCCTGCACGAGCTTTCGCGGCATAAAAATTTTGATGTGCGTTCTTTTCAGGCCGAAGACGAAATTGCGGCGATTACATCGGCTATTGGCGCTTCCTTTGCGGGAAATATTGGTGTCACTGCCTCCAGCGGTCCAGGTATTGCATTGAAAGCAGAAGCCATGGGTCTGGCTTGTATGCTCGAAATTCCACTCGTCATTATCAATGTGCAGCGGGGTGGCCCATCGACCGGATTGCCCACCAAGACCGAACAGGCCGACTTATTTCAGGCGCTTTACGGCAGAAATGGCGAAGCGCCGATTCCAGTGATTTCGGCCTCATCGCCACGCGATTGTTTCAATGCAGCTTTTGAAGCCGTGCGCATCGCCGTGGAACACATGACGCCCGTAATTTTGCTTTCAGATGGATACATCGCTAACGGTTCGGAGCCCTGGCGTTTTCCTTCGTCCGACAGACTTCAACCCATTCACGCGCCATTCCAAAAAGAAATGGAAGGCGATGTATACCATCCTTACAAACGCGATGAAAAAGGCGTGCGCAAATGGGTGGTGCCCGGTACACCCGAACTGGAACACCGCATTGGTGGGATCGAAAAACAGGACGTGACCGGAAACATCTCATACGACCCTGAGAACCACCAGAAAATGGTGCTTATTCGCGCCGATAAGGTAAATCGAATAGCTGATTTTATTCCGGAGCAAAAAGTAGACAACGGTGAAACCGCAGGCGATTTTTGTTTCCTGAGTTGGGGTTCGACCTATGGCGCTGTGAAAACTGCAACCAAAGAACTGATCCTCGAAGGATATGCTGTTTCGCATATTCATCTGCGCTATCTGAACCCTTTCCCGCGAAACCTGGAGCAATTGCTCAAAGGATTCAAACAAGTGTTGGTGCCTGAGCTCAACAATGGTCAGCTGGTGCAGATCATCCGCGGCAAATTCCTGATCGATGCCAAACCACTGAATAAAATTAAAGGAATGCCATTCACTTCTACGGAGATCCGGGAAGCGGCCTTAACATATTTGCTATCATGAGTACGGAAACACTTTTAACAGCCAAAGATTTTACAAGCGATCAGGACATACGTTGGTGTCCGGGTTGCGGTGATTATTCCATTCTCAAGCAAGTGCAAACTGTGCTACCAGAAATCGGATTAAAACGGGAAGACATCGTTTTCATTTCCGGGATCGGGTGCTCATCACGCTTTCCATACTACCTGAACACCTACGGCATGCACAGCATCCACGGGCGTGCCACGGCAGTGGCCAGTGGTTTAAAAATTTCCAATCCAAACCTCAGCGTTTGGGTCATCACCGGCGATGGTGACGCCCTGTCCATTGGTGGAAACCACCTGATCCATATGTTGCGCAGGAACTTCAATCTGAACGTGTTGCTCTTCAACAACGAGATTTACGGCCTCACCAAAGGCCAGTACTCCCCGACTTCGCCGGAGGGCAAAGTCACCAAATCGACCCCGATGGGATCGATAGATCATCCTTTTAATCCTTTGGCCCTTGCGGCGGGAGCTGATGGAACTTTTATAGCGAGAGCCATGGACCGCGACCCCGTGCATTTGCGCGAAGTGTTGCGGGAAGCCAATGATCACAAAGGAACTTCTCTGGTCGAGATTTACCAGAACTGCAACGTGTTTAATGACGGGGCCTTTGAAATTTTCACAGATAAAAAGACCAAAGCCGACACGACAGTTTTTGTCGGGCACGATCAACCCATGATTTTCGGGGTCAACGACTCCAAAGGGTTACGTCTCGATGGCGCTACTCCGGTGGTGGTTGATTTGCTCTCGGGCGAATTTTCCAAAGACGATCTGTGGATTCACAATAAGTATGACCGATTTAAATCGAGCATATTGATGCGTTGTTTTGACAAGCCCGGCGGCGATTTTCAAAGTTTACCGAGGCCTTTTGGTGTTTTTTACCAGGAGAGCAGAGCGTGTTACGAAGATCAATTGCACGAACAGATAGCTTCCAGCATCACCAAAAAAGGTGTAGGAGATTTGGACGCGCTCCTTGGCGGTAAAAATACGTGGGTGATTGAGTGAAATTATTCGGGTAAAAGGTAGGATTATTTCATATCAGCCGGTATTTCGCATACCGGGATAGGTTTCATTTTGTGCTGGTTGCGCCGGTTGTGATCCCGGTATATTTTCAAAACCCTTTTTTCTTTTTCTGTCAGATGATTTTCATTTC
>JBBSDD010000383.1:0-3605 GCA_038249755.1 Flavobacteriales bacterium
AAGGGTGTCGCCGGGGCAGGTAGCCTCGGGTCCCGAGGCATTAAGAAATACAGAAGGCAAGGGAGAAATCCGAATATAAAGTGAATCTGTGGCGTAATATGTATTGAGAATATCAAAACATGGATTGTCGAGTGTTGTAATTTCCAGCTCAATCACATACCAACCCTCCTCTGGTACGCCAAAAGCTCCCATGCCGCTTCCGCCAATAAACCCATCCGGAGATATACTCCAGGCAAAACTGAGTCCTTCCGGATCGATGCCCTCCATAGTGAGAGAGTCAAAAGCATACACCAGCCCACCATCACCGCTGCAGATAGATAAGGTGTCATTGGGTACGTCGAGCGAAAGAAACGGGCTTAATGTGTCAGGAGGCACGAGTTCGTATAAAACCAGAATAAAATTAGAAGCGGTGCAGCCAAATTCGTTTTCTACATTTATCTGGTATGCACCTGGAAGCGTCACATTCAGGGTATCCAACAGCACCATGCTTGCAGTGACGTTGGCTCCAGACCATCCATAGTCCAGACCTCCGGCGAAGTCAGCCCATATTTGAACTGAGTCACCGGGGCATAAAAAAACCGGAAAAGTATTCTGCGCAAAGGTATTGACCACAGCGTTATCGCTCATCAATGGTGATAAGGGTTCCGGATGAACATCGGCAAATACATTTACATTGTGCTGATAACATCCATCCGTACTCTGCAAAACAGCAGATACATTGCCTGAAGCGGTGATGACCTTGTTGATGCCCGTAGATGCAGGAGTCCATTGGCCCGTGTACGTATATCCCACCCCGTTGCTCCCAAAATTGCCAAAATTGGTCGCACTAATCGAATACGGGGCACAGCCGATCACTTCTGTTTGGCATTCAGCTGTAAATACATCTCCAGGATAGATGATACAGGCTTCCGGTATCGATAAATCACAACCGCCCGATACCTCCCGGTGAAAAAAATCGTAGGGCTGCCTTTGCAAATCGATGACTTTCATCAGAAAACCATCCGCATCTGCAGCACCGTTTATAATGGAGAACTCACCGTAATTGGGATCACCGCAATACGTCAAACCAGGATTGGGTGACTGTGTGATGGGAACCAGTCCTGAGGCATTCAATGAATTTCGAATGGGAATTACCATCTGAGTGGAAAAAGTACCGGAAATAGCTTCCAGATTGTCCGGGAGAATATGGATTCCAGAAGAAACATCATCCGTAACGGAGCCGAAATTACGCGCCCAGAGGAAGGTTCCTGTGGTCGAATACCGCATGACATAAATATCCTTGAATCCGATATTCATAAAATTGCTTTCACCATAAGCTTCGCTGAGCGAACTGAAGGTGCACTCGTACCACCCGGTAATACCAATTTCGCCGTTTCGGTGGGAAATGGCCCGCGCTGAAACAGGAGTCGCACTTCCCTGCGAAATACCCCATTGGTAAACACCGGATGTATTATAGGAAGCTATGAAAATGGCATTGGAAAAAGTGGAGTTGATCACCGGCGTGCCTGCGCCATTAAAGAATGTCAAACTCGAACCGCAGTCACCAGTAAGAAATAAATTGTTTCCATTGTTCGCAAGGCCATAACCGATGCTTTGACTGCTCCCTCCGGCAAAACGAAACCAGGCTTCATCGCCTGATGGCGTAAATTTTACAAGAAACAGGGCGTTTAAAATGGTGTTTGTATACGTGTTTTGAAAAGTAATATTCCCACTGAATTGACCTGAAGCGTAAACGGCACCCTCACTATCGGTCGTTATAGCCAACCCGCGGTTAAGCGCATCACCACTCCCCTGTCTGGCCCACAATTCCGTGCCATCCGCGTCATATTTTACAATAAAAATATCATTGGTATTGTTGATACTGGTCAGTGCAAAAGCTCCAAAACTGGCCGATCCGGTAAATTGGCCAGTGATGAAAACATTTCCATTGGCATCTGTGGCTACCGCATTTGCCCGATCACTGCTTCCAGTGCTACCGCCACCCCTGGCCCAAATGATATTGCCCTGCGTATCAAACTTTGCCACAAAAGCATCTTGTGAAGCGCCCGATGAGCTGAGCATAATTCCATTACCAAAATTGGCTGTCCCTGTAAAAAACCCACATACAAGCACATTTCCTGATTGATCGGTGGCAATTCCCAAACCCCGGTCTGATTGTGTTCCTCCCACAGATTTTGACCAGAGCGTGGCACCATTCACGCCGACTTTTGAAATAAATATGTCGGTGAGACCATTTACCGAAAGTGATGTACCATTGACTTGGGCAGTCGAGCTAAAATATCCTGTCGTATAGGTACTGCCTGTGGCATCTCCGGTAACTCCAAGCGTCTCATCTACATTTTGGCCACCCTGGAATTTGGCCCAGTATGTTTGGCCAAAAGCCCCACCAGAAAAAATACAAATGAACGCGCAAATGAACAAAAACTTCAATCCGGAGATATCATTTTTCAATCTTTGAATACTAAACAATACAATCTGAATTAAAGTAAAAAAGATATGCTGTGGGAGTTAAGACCAATTCTGGTAATGACGACTGGAATTAACGGGTGCAAAATAGTCTAAATAAGAATTTAAACAATGTATTCCTATGCCAAAAAGTCTCTAAAGTTTGATTCTCACTGACATTTCGACCGCCAATCAAAGAGATATGGCGAAAGCGGGACACAAAATGATGCCATATTCCAGGCGGCGCATGATTTGCAGGTTGGGATTCGCATTCATCATCCAAAAGGTAAAAGAAATGGACTTAAGTAAACTCACAATAAAATCTCAACAGGCCATTCAGGAAGCCCAACAAATTGTGGTTCAGGCAGGCCAGCAAAATATAGAAACTTCTCACATGCTCATCGCCATGTTGCAGGTAGATGAAAACGTTATCCCTTACCTGCTGAAGAAACTTTCAGTGAATGTGGATATGCTGAAAAAAACGCTGGCAAGGCAAATATCTTCCTATCCGAAAGTCACTGGCGCGCAGGTTCAATTGAGCCGCTCTGCGAGTGAAGCAGTCAATCGCTCGTTTACCTATCTGAAATCGTTTGGTGATGAATTCGTGTCGCTGGAGCATTTGCTGCTCGCCATTCTGGAAGGAAGCGATTCAGGCGCTTTGATGCTAAAAGATCAGGGGGTAACCAAAGCGCAGCTTCAGGCAGCTATTAAAGAATTGCGGAAAGGCGAAAAGGTAACTTCTGCCAGTCAGGAAGACAATTACAACGCCCTAAACAAGTACGCCAAGAATTTAAACGACCTCGCCAGAAAGGGGAAACTCGATCCGGTGATTGGTCGCGATGAAGAAATTCGTCGGGTTTTGCAGATTCTCACACGCCGCACAAAAAACAATCCCATTCTGATAGGTGAGCCAGGCACAGGAAAAACGGCCATTGCAGAAGGCCTTGCACACCGCATTGTAAACGGAGACGTGCCTGAAAACCTGAAATCGAAACAGATCTTCAGCCTCGATATGAGCGCCTTGATCGCCGGTGCCAAATACAAAGGAGAATTTGAGGAACGTTTGAAGGCGGTCATCAAAGAAGTAACCGGAGCCGATGGTGAAATCATTCTTTTCATTGATGAAATCCATACCCTTGTTGGTGCGGGCGGCGGAGAGG
>JBBSDD010000384.1:0-3605 GCA_038249755.1 Flavobacteriales bacterium
CTGGAGTCGGCGGAGACGGTAAATCGAAAAGTCAAAAACTTTCACAGTGGCACCGAGACCCAGCGCAGCGCGGGTGGCGTACTCCGCCACGGTGCCGGCACCGATGATCACCACTTCTGTGGGCGCCACACCAGAGATTCCGCCAAACATCAATCCCTGACCGCCACTGCCTTTGCTCAGGTATTCAGCTGCGATTACCACGGCGGCATTCCCGGCTATTTCTCCCATGGCCCTTACCACCGGATAAATTCCTTCTTCATCCTGAATATAATCCCAGGCGATGGCCGAAACTTTTTTATCCATGAGTTTCCGAAGCGTATCGCGCGGCTGCACGCTTATTTGCAAAGCGGAAAACAGAGTTTGCTTGTGGCCCATGAGGGCAATTTCGTCGTGGCTCGGCGGTGCGACTTTGAGAACAAGATCACACTTAAAAACATCTTTCCGGTCGTAGGCTATCTGGGCGCCCGCTTCACTGTAGAGCCGGTCTTCGAAATAGGCGTTTTTGCCGGCATTGGTTTCCACCACCACTTCGTGGCCATGGCTTACAATCACGGCCACGGCATCAGGCACCAGAGCGACCCGGTTTTCCTGATAGGATGTTTCTTTGGGGATTCCAATTTGCAGTCGTTTGCCCCGCTTACCCACTTCCAGCATTTCTTCCTGAGGCTGCATGGCGACCTGCCTTGCGAGTGCCTGTAGGGCATCTTTGGAACTTATCATCTTTGGTTTTGGTTTCCTTGAGAATTTGAAAGTACGAAATTTACCATGATTCCGGTAATTCAAGACGAATTTCGCGTCCTTCATCCCGGACTTTGAGGATAATCTTTACGGCATCATTGGGGATGAGTTCCGCTATTTTTTCAGGCCACTCCACGAAACAGCAATGGCCGCTGAAAAAATAGGTTTCATAACCAATATCATAGGCTTCTTCCAGCGAATTGATGCGGTAGAAATCAAAATGATAAACAGGTTCGCCAGTTTTTGTCTGGTATTCATTGACGATGGAATACGTCGGACTGCTCCCGTTCTGCACGCCCATTATTTTCAGCATTTCCAGAATCAGCGTTGTTTTTCCAGCACCCATTTCGCCGTAAAAGGCGAAAAGCCGGAAGGATCCGGCTTTCTCTAAAATTGCATTCGCCACGGCAGGCAATTCACCCAGCTTCGACGCAGAAAAAGTTTCCATTTATTTTGCACTAAGCGTCACCAGCGGTATTAACACCTCTTCCAGAGAAATACCTCCGTGCTGGAACGTATTCTTGTAAAAGTGCATGAACTGGTTGTAATTATTGGGATAAACAAAATACTGTCTCTCCTTTGCAAAGATATAGCTTGTACTCATATTTGATTTTGGCAAAAAACCGAGTTCGGGTTTTGTAATCGCGAAAACTTCCTTTGCATTGTAATTGAGGTTCCGACCCGATTTGTAACGCAGGTTGGTGCTGGTATTCCTGTCGCCGATGACCTTGATTGGATCGTTGACCAATACCGTACCGTGGTCGGTCGTAATGACCACCTTTCCCCCTTTGGCTGCGATATTTTCGAGAATATTCTTTAAAGGTGAATGTTCAAACCAGCTTTGGGTAAGCGATCGAAATGCCGCATCGTCTTCAGCCAATTCCTTAATCATTTCCATATCTGTGCGGGCATGAGAGAGCATATCCACAAAATTGTAGACGATGACATTCAAGGGGTTTGTCATCAGATTTGAAATATTATCGGCCAGTTTTTTTCCCGCCTCCAGTTTGGTGATTTTATGGTAACTGAATTTGATGTCCTTGCCCAGTCGTTTCAATTGACCCGCCAGCAACTCTTCTTCATTCAGATTTTTACCGCCTTCTTCGTCGTCATTTTTCCAAAGGCTGGGGTAGAGTTTTTGGATTTCGCTGGGCATAAGCCCTGCAAAAAGCGCATTTCGAGCGTATTGCGTAGCCGTAGGCAAAATACTGAAATAGATTTCCTCCTTGTCGACGGTATAAAGATCGCGCAGGGAAGGTTCAATGATTTTCCACTGATCGAAACGCAGGTTGTCGATCACAATCATAAACAGCGGTTTCTCCGAAATCTGAGGCGCAATCTTTTCTTTAAAAACGTTGTGCGACATCAGCGGAGTATCTTTGCTGTTGCCCTGCAACCAGTCGATGTAATTCTCGCTTAGATAACGCGAAAAGTAATTGTTGGCTTCCGTTTTTTGCATGGTGAGCACTTCTTCCATCACACCATCGCTCCCGGCTTGAAGTTCGAGTTCCCAGTACACCAGTTTTCGGTACACTTCTTTCCATTCTTCCACATCGAGACGGTCGCTCAGCGACATGCCGATGTTCCGAAAAGCCTGCTGATAGTTGGTCGTTGTGCGCTCGTTGATCAGCTTTTTGTTGTCGAGGTTCTTTTTTACCGAAAGGAGAATCTGATTGGGATTGACAGGTTTGATCAGGTAATCAGAAATTTTTGAGCCGATGGCCTCTTCCATAATCGCCTCTTCCTCGCTTTTGGTGATCATCACCACCGGTATCATGGGTTTCATCGCTTTGATCTTCGCCAGCGTTTCCAATCCAGACAAGCCGGGCATGTTTTCATCCAAAAAGATGATATCAAAGTTTTCAGATTCAACGAGATCGGCTGCGTCGCTGCCATTGTTGACCGTCGTTACGAGATAACCCTTATCCTGAAGAAACATGACGTGGGGTTTCAACAAATCGATTTCATCGTCAGCCCAAAGTATTTTTGAAGACATAAATTTTACAAGTTTTATCGGCACACAGACTATGCGCCTAAAATGGTTTCCTTTGCATAGTTAAACAAAAATAACACCGCTTTAGTGTGCGAAAGCACAATGAATGTTAGAACTTTGGACAAAACCCGAATCACTTTGAATAAACGAAAAATCCTCAACGACCCTGTTTATGGATTTATCACCATGCCCTCCGAGCTCATCTTCGATTTGGTCGAACACCCCTATTTTCAACGGCTGCGGAGGATCAAACAGGTGGGCATGTCGCACCTGGTGTATCCCGGAGCCCTGCACACCCGGTTTCACCATGCGCTGGGTGCCATGCATCTGATGAGCCTTGCTATTTCCGCTTTGCGCGAAAAAGACGTGGAGATTACTGCCGACGAAGCAGAAGGTGCGCTGGTTGCGATTTTACTCCACGATATAGGCCACGGTCCATTTTCCCATAGCCTGGAATATTCCCTTGTGGAAAATGTAAACCACGAGGTGATTTCCGGGCTCCTTATGGAAAGACTTAACAGGGATTTTGACAACCAATTGACCACAGGCATCAACATTTTTAACAACCGGATTTCCAAACATTTTTTGCACCAGCTTGTGAGCAGTCAGCTGGATATGGATCGTCTGGATTATCTTTCCAGGGACAGTTTTTACACGGGTGTTTCCGAAGGGGTGGTCAGCAATCAGCGCATTATCAAAATGCTGAATGTTTTTGACAACAAACTCGTGGTGGAGGAAAAAGGAATTTATTCTATTGAGAAATTTTTAGTCTCCCGAAGGTTCATGTACTGGCAGGTTTACCTGCATAAAACAGTTTTATGCGCAGAAAAAATGCTGATTAATATTGTAAAGAGATCCAGAGAAGTTAAGGCGA
>JBBSDD010000385.1:0-3586 GCA_038249755.1 Flavobacteriales bacterium
ACCTCATTCAGGAGGCTTTCCACCTGGCGTCCATTCATATCAAATACTTCTAGTGTGGTGTATTCAGAATGCGCTGGTACCAATTCCACAAATGACATACCCGAAGTAGGATTTGGCATAGTGTTCAATGAAGAATTGTTCTCAAATGGACGGCTCTGAACCTGAGAGTCGATTTGATCATCGCAATTATGAATGGCCACTAAACCATCCAAGTCAAATCCATCTGGTGTCGTGCTGAGAAGATTGTTGTTGTCAATCCTTACGTAATAGATGTTAGGGAAGTCGCCAGCATCACTGATATCGACAAAATTATCAGTGCGGCAAATGGTTTTTGCGAAAAAGAACGCTATCCCGTCCACTGACACGTAAACATCGGCCAATTCCGGGTAGGTTGCGCAGCTGTTGTTATTGTAAGTCGTTTCCACAATTTCGAGATCCGGACCGTCAAGATTGGGCACTGCTCCGTCAAATCCAAGGGTAAGAGACCCACCGTATCCCAAGCTCACAAATACTAGTTGGTCAATTCTTTCCGGTTCACCCAAAGCTTCTTCCGGATTCGCTCTGTTATTGTCAATTGCGCCGCCGTTGAAGCTGGTTCCACGCACATATTCCACCACCTCTGTCGCATAACAGTCTCCAGGAATAACCTGATCTGATCTCGTACATCCGGATGCAAGGTCGCCATTGCCTGCAGTAAAAAGCGCATTGTTGAATACCAACCGGTAAAATGAATTTGCTCCGATGGGATACCTTACGAGCAATCGGTTTCTATCGCGAACAGAAAGTAGCCCATTTCCATTTTCCAGAAATGCTGCACCAGTCACCAAATTTGGAATGCCGCCTAACAATTCATCTGAATCTCCGGGATTGAGAATAAATCCCTGACCATCGTTGGAACGTGTGGCGAGAAAGAGATCATTGTTTTCATCAAACGCAATGTCTCCGCCGTCCACGGGCGCATTGGTTAAGAATGTCACATCGCCATTGGTTTTATCTATCATATAAACGGCCTGATCTTCTTCACTTCCTATGTATAGTACGCCATTTTGGTCAATGGCCACAGCCACAGCTTCACCCAAAGATTGGCTTAAAGCAGTTTCGGGCGAAAGGACTCCTCCTGGAGCACTTACATCCAAGGTTCGGAAAGAACCGTTGGAACTCCTGACAATGTAGAGGAGTTGGTCGGCTCCATCATATCCAATATGGACACCGTATTCAAGGCTGATCATTTCATCCAGATAAGCTCTTTGAAGTACATCGTCAAAAGCTATCTCATAAATTGTCGATGTGCTTGAATCTACTGGCGTATTGGTAAGGAAGTATTTCCAACCGAGACAAGCACCAGGCTCTCCTGTTTCACAAACGCAGCTTTGTGAGAGAATTCCAGATTGTCCTGTTGGAGTTTGACAAACAGAACCTGGTACAGCTGAACCATTGGGCTCACCGTTGCAATCGAGACAAGTTGTGTTAAAATCAGGATCGTCTGGCAAACGGCACACACTACAATCATCAAGGATTGAACTTCCGCCTTCGACACCTGCACAATCAGTTTCGCAGGGCTCCAAGCCAGTATTTCCACCGACACAAAATCCACAATTATCCAGAAATGCAGTGCCATTTGGAATTCCATTGCAATCGAGTATGGCTGGCGTCCACGTAATTGTGGACATGGCCGTAAGTTCACCCTGAAGGGCAGTCACTTCATCGACTCCTTCCACTTCACTGGTGTAGCAAAAGGTGGCCACACCCGATGAGTTTGTAAAGGCAAAGCCGGTTAAGTCGTTCACTCCGGAAACTACAAAGTCAATTCTAACACCACTCACAGGTTCACCTTCCTGATCAGTTAGCGTAGCCTCAACACATTGTTCTAGAAATGCGGATTGTGAGGCATTTTCAGGCGAAATTTCCAGAATACTTACATTGGCAACCAGCGAAAACAATTGGCCACCGGGATAACCATAAGAGTCGTCTGTATTTACTCCATAAACGAATACGCCGAAAGGAGTTGTGCTGTTGAGATTGTGTGATCCCAATTCGATTTCAATCTGAGCTCCGGAAAAACCGCTGGCACCGATGGGGTCAAATTCGGAAGCAGGGATAGCGGCGCCATCCAGAATAACTGAACCTGAAGCGCTGTTCGCAATCACGATGTTTATATAATTGTCAACAAATCCCGTGGCTGGTGTAGACACTGTGTAATTGGCAAGAAATTGCTCGAAAGGTGCAACGAGCATCATAAATGGATCACCTGGAAAACCGATTCCGTCAACCGTATTTCCTTGCATGAATTGGGCAACAAGTGCTGGTTTGCTCGTAGTGATTTGTGAAGAAGTGGTGAGCACTACTTGTAAGAATCCTCCGCTGTTGATTGTTCCCTGAAGAGCACCATTGATGAATACATCTGTGTTGTTTTCAGAAGCCATAATTCGGAAAATGTCACCGCCAAGGCGGTTTGCAAACGGAACAGTCACAAAGTTCTGACCCCAGGTATCACTGCCGGGCATCATTTCAGTCAGGTGATCACAAAACCCCTGGGTAGAAGGTACTGAAGCGCAAACATGACTTCCAAATACCCCGATGGGTTTGTCGGATGTAATTCTGGTACCGGTCAAATCCTGAAGCGCTCCAATGGTTCGCCCCTGATATGTTTCGCCAGCATCTAAAATAATGTCATAAGGAACATTTGCCGGACGAAAACCAACAGAGCTTTTTGGGATAATGGTTATTGTGGTATTGTCCTCAGTTGCCACTACACCAAATTGAGATCTGCTTACTCCAAAAGAGTTTTGGTTTTCATACGACATGATGAAATAATCTGAACCGATCGCATCAGTTGGCAAGCCCACAAAGGCATCTGATGAGAACTGTCTCTGATTGAGGCCGTAAACTGTTATTTCCTCAAGCGCAGTAACATGGATGCCGAGGTCCTGAATTACATCATCTCCCACTGGCATGGCAGCAAGTGGTATAGATACGGTGGTGACAACATTTGCAGTGACGATAAAATTTTCAGAAAAAGAAATTCCAGGAATTTCAACTGTACCAGTTGTATTTACTTCTCCTGTGACGAATAATTGAAGGTTGATTCCATCTGCAATATTTTCATTGAACATGAGCCAGAATTCTGTGCCCTTGCTATCGATATTTTGACCAGATAAAGGATTGACAACGAAGGTGCTGCCAAATAGTAAAATGAAAAGCAAAAGGCTCTGTAGCATACCTGAGCCGTGATTATTAGAATTTTTCATTATTGATTTTTTTTGGTTATTGCGCATTTGACCGCGCTATGGTTATTTGAAAATTTGGCTTGTATACACAAGCCATTAAATACGAAATGAAGCTTTTCTTCATTTAGCCTCTTCGTTCAGCACATTGAAAAAAAGTACTGTACTATATTAATAAACAGATTTGCTAATCTGTCTATTAAATATCACAACATCAATTTATTCCAGTTTTTTTAAACTGAAATATCTGTCAAAAGATTATTTTGTGGAAAATGCCCGGGACAGGCTTAGAAGTACGAATGTGTCATTTTGGTTGTTTTTTTGTTTGGTTAGCAACGTAAAACTTCTTTAAAAGAATTACC
>JBBSDD010000386.1:0-3585 GCA_038249755.1 Flavobacteriales bacterium
CGTTTTGGAAGGCGAAGCGCTCATCGATTACAGTTTTGTGAGCGGCGAAGCCGATTCTGTCCGGGTGGCAAAAGGGGAGAAGGTGTTTGCAGGTGGCCGCCAAACGGGAGCTGCTGTGGTTTTGGAAGCCTTGAAAACAGTGGATCAGAGTTATCTCACTGGATTGTGGAACGATGAATCCCCGGGCAAAGAATCTCACCGCCTCGAAATTTTTGCCGACAAGGTAGGCCGTCGCTTTACGGTCGCGGTGCTTTTTATTTCTGCGATCGCGGCCACTTACTGGCTGGTTGTGGATCCATCCGTGGCCTGGAATGCGGTGAGCGCCATTCTTATTGTGGCCTGTCCCTGCGCGCTGGCATTGAGCTTCCCCTTTGCTTTTGGCAATGCAGTGCGCATTTTGGGCCGCCACGGACTCTACCTGAAAAACGCCCACGCCCTCGGCAAAATGGCCGAAGTAAACCACATTGTGTTTGACAAAACCGGCACGCTCACCCGCGCAGGAGATGCAGAAGTGACTTACACCGGCGTAGACCTTTCGGAAAATGAAGTGAATGCGGTTTACAGCATGGTATCGCAATCGGGACATCCGCTCAGCCGATATATTTTGCGCAAGCTGGTAGCAAAAAGCAGTGAAGAATTGCAGATCGAATCTTTTTTCGAACATGTCGGTGAGGGATTGGAAGCAAGGATCGATGGTGTGAATTACCGACTTGGTTCGGCAGCTTTTGCAAATGCGCCATCTGCCAGTTCCGATCCGCTGAGTTCGGAGATTCACCTTTCGGTAAATGGCGCTTACCGCGGCAAATTTTTGGTGGCCAAATCTTACCGGACCGGTCTAAAATCTTCAATGAATCGCTTGCGGCAGCGTTACAGTCTATCACTTCTTAGCGGCGACAACGACGCCGACCGGCCCGCCATGTTGGACGTTTTCGGACAGTCGGAAGGGCTTCACTTTTTTCAATCGCCCCACGACAAAAAAGCTTTTCTGAACCACCTCTCTGAAAAAGGCGCCGTAACCGCCATGGTTGGAGATGGCCTCAACGACGCCGGGGCATTGCGGGCCGCAGATTTGGGCATTTCCGTAGCCGATGATGTATTCCGTTTTGCCCCCGCCTGCGACGCTATTTTGTCATCCGAAAGTTTCGGCCAACTCGAAGGATTTTTCACTTTTTCCCGCGGCGCCTTGCGCGTGGTCAAATGGAGTTTGGTTTTTTCTTTTGCTTACAATTCCATCGGGATTTTCTTCGCTGTGCAGGGCCTGCTCGAGCCGGTGATCGCGGCTATTCTGATGCCGGTGAGTTCTATTACGGTGGTGGGGTTTGTCACGCTGGCGACGGGGTGGCTGGGGAGGAAATATTTAAAGGTTCAATAAAGGCCGCAGCTTTGCCCACAAAGGAAGCAGCGTCAATCATAATGAAAACGACACTTGGCAATCAGAATTTCTCCTTCGCTCACTTTATAAATTATGCGATGTTCCTCATCGATACGACGGGACCAATAACCGGCATATTTGAATTTTAAGGGCTCGGGTTTGCCAATACCCTCAAATGGCTCACGCGAAATGGCTTTTATCAGCTCATTGATGCGCTTTGGCTTTTTTTTATCCGTCTTTTGCCAATACAAGTTATCTTCCCAGGATTCATCGACGAAAACATACTTTATTTGTCCATCAACGCTTTGCGAAATGAACCGTCCGATTCCAACTTAGCAATGGCCGAATCAAGTCTACTTTCATTTTTTCGGGAAGACATTTCATGTTGCGTGGCAGAAAGTGAGTTGTATTCGGAAAGAGACATAATGACTACCCCTTTATCCTTTCCCCGATTGATGATAATGGTCTCAAAATTATCCGTAACACGATCAAAATATCGCCTTATATCTTTCCTGAAATCCGAGAGGGTGGTGCTAAGCATGGTGCTTCAATTAAATTTTTATATGTACAAATATATGTACACTAAACGTGACGAACAAATTAAGATATGACATCTTGCTTCCGCTGTTGCGTTAGTAAGGGCTTGCTTGAACCGGTGATCGCGGCTATTCTGATGCCGGTGAGTTCTATTACGGTGGTGGGGTTTGTCATGCTGGCGAAGGGGTGGTTGGGTAGGAGAATTATATCGTCCGACATTTAAAATAAAACCCCCTTTCTAAAGTCGTCTTGCACCTTGAAAAAATGGCCAAGTTATGACCAACGAATTTCTCTCAACAGCGTTGAGAGTTTTGGAAAGTTCTTATATATCTCATAAAACTGTTTCATTCTCCAAATATTCTTGTCGGAGAAGCCTTTAATTTCGGGTTCAGTTTTCTGAATCTATTTGGCCAATTCAGTCACCACAGAGTCGCCCCATTCCGAATGTTCAATTTTATTGCTGATATATTTTCCAATGTCCCAATAAAGATTAATCAGTTCAGCGTTTACTGCTCTTAGAGCATTTAACCGAGATTGCTTAATTAGTTGAACTATGTCAGTAAACCGATTGTCCATAATTATTTCTGTAGGCTTCAAAATTATGGTTTTTATGGGCTGTTGTCTGTTGCGTGTGGATTTGTGACATTTTACCAATTTCCAATATCCGAAGAAATTTCTTTTTTAATTGCGTGGTCGACACGCTCAAAAAGTCGTATGTCGTAAAGTTAAAAATTTACCCCCAATGTTCACTAGTCCAGCACCCTTCCCCCAAACCTGACAAAAGTCATGTTTTTCCCTGACGGCCATCATGCCGGACAGTCGCGCTTCATCGGTTATTTGCATACTATAAAATGTAAACCATGGAAGCCCTCTTTGTACTCATCGGAATCAGCCTGCTCGTAGCCCTGTTTTTTCTTTTCGGATTTATCTGGGCCGTGCGCTCAAAACAATACGATGACGATTTCACACCATCGGTGCGCATGCTCTTCGACGACGAAACCACCAAAAATTCAAGGGATAAATCTTCCAAATAACCGACCATGAAGATCGAAAAGTTCTATTACGACAACCAGATTGTCAAAAACTTCGCCTACGCAACCACCCTTTGGGCTATTGTGGGGATGCTCGTAGGGCTCTACGCCGCCCTGCAAATGGCTTATCCAAATTTGTCAATGGGAATCCCATACACCACCTTTGGCCGCATCCGTCCGCTACATACCAATGCAGTGATTTTTGCATTTGTCGGAAACGGAATTTTTACCGGGGTGTATTATTCGCTTCAGCGCCTGCTCAAAACCCGGATGTGGAGCGATAAACTCTCAAAAATCAATTTCTGGGGATGGCAACTCATCATCGTTTCTGCAGCCATCTCGCTTCCATTGGGTTTCACCACTTCCAAAGAGTACGCGGAGCTCGAGTGGCCCATCGATATCGCCATCGCCATCATCTGGGTGGTTTTCGGACTCAATATGATGATGACCATTATCAAGCGACGGGAGCGTCACCTGTACGTGGCCATCTGGTTTTACATCGCCACCTTTATCACTGTGGCGGTGCTGCACATCGTCAACTCCTTCGAACTTCCCATCTCCTTCATGAAATCGTACAGCTGGTACGCCGGCGTGCAGGATGCGCTTGTGCAGTGGTGGTACGGACACAATGCGGTGGCATTTTTC
>JBBSDD010000387.1:0-3579 GCA_038249755.1 Flavobacteriales bacterium
ATCGGTAATCCAACCCGAAGAGCTGCGCCGGGCGCTGAGTTCAGCCGATGTGGCCATCGGAGCTTTGCGCAGTGCCGAAGGCCGTACGCCAACCATTGTCACCGAGGCCATGGTGTCCGGCATGAAAGAAGGCTCTGTGATTGTCGATATCAGCATCGATAAAGGGGGTTGTTTTGAAACCTCTGAGGTCACCAACCACGCCAATCCCATTTTCCGACGCCACGGCGTGATCCATTACTGCGTGCCCAACGTGGCTTCGCGGGTGAGCCGAACGGCTTCCGTAGCGCTCAGCAACGTTTTTACACCATTGATTCTCAACATCGGTCGCGAGGGTGGTTGTGCCAACCTGATCAAACGAAACCGCGGTTTTCGTCATGGGGTGTATCTTTATAATGGTACCCTCACGAACGAATCGCTCGGTGAAGCGTTTAGTTTACCTTATAAAGATATTGACCTCTTATTTGCAGCTTTCTGATGGGATTTGCCAAACGTTTTCGCACTTATATGATCGGATTTTTTCTCGGTTGTGTTATGGTATTTTTTATGTTCAACGATCGGCTTTCCGTGCTCACAGCCTGGATGCCAAACAACAGGGTGCTGCTTCGACTTCAGCTCACGGAGGTATTGTACACCGATGAAGCCCTCTGTCAGTTGCGCTGTTTCGACCTCGACACAGCAGATGTGAGCGTGGTGAGACATACAGGGGATGTGCGTTTCAATTTAAGCGAAACCCGGGTGGAACCTAAAATTTATGTGGTCGATACCCGTCTGCACGACCGCCTGGTGCGCATGTCTTTTTCGGCCAGCGATACGACTTCCATTCTTTCGCTTGTAGAAGTTCCGCTTTCGCAAAAAAGCTGTGACTGCTAAAACCCACGTGCTGCCTAATTTTGAACGATGAGAGATTGTCGCCATGGAATTTTTCGTTATTCGAAAATCGATAAAAGACGTGGCGATCAAAATCTTGGCCGCAGCATTGCAAATTACAAGTAACGTCAAGTATCGTTACCTACCGAAATAAATCGTTTTTTGCGATAAGGTGAATACGGCGGAGCGAAGACCTGCGTTTCAAACGCAGTGTTTTCACCAAATCGAATTTGGAAATACCGGTTTATGTACTTAATTTAGTACTTATTTAATTACTCAACTTATGATTGCCGCTAATTATACAGAATTCAGAACCCAATTGAAAAAGTATCTTGACGATGTGGAAACCCATAATGAGACCATTATCGTTAAAAGATCTACAGGTAAAGGTTCGGTTATTATATCGCTGGATGAATACAACTCACTGATGGAAACTGTACATCTGCTGAGTTCCAAAGCCAATGCGCTTCGTTTATATGAGTCCATAGAACAGATGAAAGAAGGTAAAATTGTCAAAAAAGGATTAATCGAGGACTGATGAGAATCGTATTCTCAAAGAACGCATGGGAAGATTACGTCAGCTGGCTTAAAGAGGATAAAAAGATTCTGAAAAAGATCAATGATTTGATCAAAGATATTCGTCGTTCGCCATATGATGGAATTGGAAAACCGGAACCCTTAAAATATGATCTTGGAGGTCTTTGGTCAAGACGAATAAACCTGGAGCATAGGTTGGTTTACAAAATAGAATCAGAAGAAATTCTTATTTTCGGTTGCAGATACCATTATGACAGTAATTTATAAACTTGACAGAAGAAGAAAAAAAACAGAGAACCATTTCACCTGAGGAGCTGAAGAGACGGCTTGATTAGGAAGGCGGCAGGAGCACTAATTGGGATCGATCCGTTTATTTTCCAGGTATTATTCTGACCGCACAATAAGCGGAACGCTGACCAGCATCTTCAACTGGCAACATGTTTTTGCGGAAGCGAGAACCTCCCCACCTTAATCCTACCCTTTTTTTGGCTAAACGCGCAGGGACTTTAACATAAGGCTTCAGCCCGTCATATTTACAACCCAACGATGCGTACTTCATACACGCTGTAACAGCTTGCTGACCATTCCCGGTAATATTTTCCAATTCAGCCCTTTGTTGTGGCATGTTCAGGTGATGAATTTTTTTCAGAGTTTGTTTTAAGCTCGAGGCTTTCGGATAGACGCCCATCAAGTTTCGCGAAAATCCCCACACCCCGCATCCACCGCGGGAATGTCCGTTTTTAAACGTTTATAAACGGAAACAAACGTTTAATAAACGGCTATCTTATTCCACCAGCCCCACCTTTGTCATGTCGATCGGCAAACAGTTTAGGTGACGACCTGAACAAGTCAAATCAAATCAATTCTATTAATCTAAAAAAGTTGAAGTCATGCAAACAATTGTAAACAAAGTACAGCTCATTGGTCGACTTGGCATGGATGCGGAAACCCGCACATTTGGCACAGACCAAAAAATGACCCGTGTAAGCATTGCCACACCAGGTGGTTTTAAAGAGGTGAATGGCAAAAAGGAGCAAATCATGGATTGGCACACCCTGGTGGCCTGGGGGAAAACAGCAGAAATCGCTGGCAAATATTTCAAAAAAGGCATGCAGGTAGCCATTGATGGCAAACTTGTGCACCGCACTTACGAAGACAAGGAAGGTAAAAAGCAATACACTTCCGAAGTGCATATCAATGACTTTAAGTTTCTGGACAAGAAGGAAAATTAACTGTCAATTTCTCTGCTGCCATGACGCCGGAGCAATCCGGCTCATAGCAGACAGGAGTCAGAGCAAGGCGGGTGATAGTAGAAGATCGGTCGGATCACATGGTATGACTTGCTCTTCCAAGAGCGAAACACCAAACTACCTGTGCGAATCGCAAACCAAGCGGTGTAGAAAGTCCTTCTGATGAATTCTAAACGCATATGATCAAAAATCGACAAGGCGGGATCAACATGTTGATTTTTGGTTTTAGCATGCCCTGCTTCGATTTCGGGCTTAACGTTGATCAATGCATTATTTTATTCAGAGACTCTGAGTTCGCCACAGGCTCCAAGTTGGGCGCGGTTGCTGACGTTTGGAAGCCGGATGATTGAAACACGAAAAACAGAAGATTTTAAACTAAAGATTTAGTTGTTTAGAACAAAAAGTATATCTTCGATCCATGCGATATATCGGGACATTCATACTTTTTGCAGTACTATTCGACTTGTATTCTCAGGACAGTTATTCCCAAGAAAATTATCCCAGAGACAGCATCAGCCATTGGCAGGAAATCTACCACGAATCGAGCGAAAATTATCAATTTGACAAAGCCATTGAAGCTGCAGAAAATTGGGTAAAAGCAGACACATCAAATACAACTGCACTCTTTGAATTGAGCAGTATTTATGCGAAAGCAGGCATTCATAACAAAGCCTTGAAAACTTTGCAGGCATTGCTGCTTATAGATTCACTGCATATTCCCGGACTGAATCAACTCGCCCGACTTCACACCGCCAATGGCAATCTGGATGCCGCCCTGAATGCATATGAAAAACTCATGGCTGCCGATTCCACCAATGGCTATTTTGTAAAAAAAGCCGCCAGTATTTTGCTCAACCAAAAAAGACAAGAGTACAGAACCTATATCTACATGGAAAAGGCTCTTGATCTCAATCCGACTGATATA
>JBBSDD010000388.1:0-3576 GCA_038249755.1 Flavobacteriales bacterium
ATTTTGCGCGGGACTAAAGCCACCCGGCAAATGGGTTGGGGTCTCCTGAAAAATGGACTATAACCTTCATGAAAAACAATTGTCTAATTTGACCATATTGTTCCAATCATAATATTTCGGGAATATAATCCCGTGAGGATATGCTTTTAGCGGAATACGATCCTTGAAGGTTATGAATGACCACCTGATTCGGAAAACCTGAATGAATTTCTAGTTGCATTTGAGGACAAATATCCCAGTTTCAGCATCCATACCCCATTTGAATCTTCCAATAATTGCCGGGCGGTTTTAGCCCCCCGGCAAATGACCTAAAGGCCCCATGCAAATGGCCTCAAACCACCCGGCATTGAAATTCCCGAAAAAATCAACAATCCCAAAACCTCACACTTTTCATTCTTTCCACCCCAATCCTGAAGAATTCCAAAAAATAGAGAGATCACAACAGGAATATTTGGCGGTTGAAAAACGCCCTGCTAAATTGCGCCATGGAAATAATCGGCGACGTAACACTTTGGGAATTTCGGGAAAACGCCCTCCACCTCAACACCTCGCATGCGAAGATGCGCATAGCACAATACAATGCTTCCACCTTTCGTGTGCAGGCCTGCAAAACCGGCGAAACATTTCAGGAAACTTCGTACGCTTGTCCGGAGATGCCCGCCTCTCAGGAGATGCGACTCACTGACCTCGGTGGAAAACTTGTCGCCGAAACATCGTTCCTGCGCCTGATCATCCAAAAAAAACCTTTCCGGCTGCGGTTCGAAACCCTGGCTGGAGATGTGCTCAGCGAAGACGATCCAGGTCTGGGCATCATTTGGGAAGACCGGGAAGTAACCAATTACAAAACCCTTCAGCCCGGAGAACGCTTTTTTGGTCTGGGTGAAAAAACCGGTCCACTTGACCGCGCCGGAAAACAGTACCGCAACTGGAATACCGATGCCTACGCCTATGGCCAAAACACAGATCCGCTCTACGTTTCCTGCCCATTTTACATGGGCATGAGCCATGGAAATATGTATGGCATTTTCCTGCACAACCACTGGGAAACCGTCTTCAACTTCGGTGCGGCCAACGACCGGTTTTCATTTTTTCAGGCCAAAGGAGGTCAACTCGATTATTTCTTTTTTGGTGGACCAAAACCCGCCGATATCCTCCGCGATTATACCGCACTCACCGGCCGCATCAAGCTCCCGCCCATGTGGAGCCTCGGATTCCAGCAGTGCCGCTACAGCTACTACCCCGATACAGAAGTGCTGCGTGTGGCACAGACCTTTCGGGAAAAAAACATTCCGGCAGATGTGATCTACCTCGATATCCACTACATGCAGGATTACAAGGTCTTCACCTGGCACGGCGAAAAATTTCCCGATCCCGAATCGCTGATCGAAAAATTGAAAGCCCTGAATTTCAAAGTCGTGGTGATCCTCGACCCCGGTGTGAAAATCGAAAAAGATTACCCGGTTTACGAAGAGGGTCTGGCCCGCGATGTTTTCGTGAAATATCCCGACGGCAAACCTTACAGCGGAGCCGCCTGGCCGGGCTGGTGCCATTTTCCGGATTTCACAGATGCCGCTGTGCGCCTTTGGTGGGGCGATCATGTGGCCGGACTTGTGAAACAAGGAGTGAACGGATTTTGGAATGACATGAACGAACCCGCCGTTTGGGGTCACCACACGCCCAATCTGGTAGGATTTGCCCTTGAAGGCAAAACCGGAACGCACAAAGAAGCCCACAACATTTACGGCATGCAGATGAGCCGGGCCACCAAAGAAGGTGCTGAAAAGGTCCTTGACGGCGAGCGCACCTTTATCCTCACACGGGCCACTTTCTCGGGTGGACAGCGCGACAGCGCCGTCTGGACGGGCGACAACCACGCCACAGACGAGCACCTCATGCTCGGCGCCCGATTGGTAAACAGCCTTGGGCTCTCCGGCTTCCCCTTCACGGGAAATGACGTGGGCGGATTTACAGGCGATGCCGCCCGGGGGCTTTACCGCAGATGGATCGCCCATGCAGCTTTTCACCCGCTGATGCGCGCCCACAGCATGATCAATTCGCGGCAGGCAGAGCCTTGGTCCTTTGGTGAGGAAGACCTTGAAGTGGCGAGAAATTACATTTCCCTGCGGTATCAACTTCTTCCCCACCTCTACAGCCTGCTGTTCGAAGCCACCCAAAACGGAATGCCCCCGGTGCGCTCCCTCCTGTTTTACTACCACGATGAGTGGAAAATATTCACCGAAGCTTTTGAAAACCAATTTCTGTTGGGCCAACACCTGATGATATGCCCCGTGGAGTCAGATGCCAAACTGGCCCGGGTTTATTTGCCGGAAGGCGAATGGTACCAGTTCCTCAACGATGCTACGCAGACAGGACCAGCCGAGCACCTCACCGAAATACAGCGCGATACCATACCGATTTATGTAAAAGCCGGAGCCATTTTGCCCCTGCAAAACACGATACAACACGTGGATGAGCCGAATGACGGGTTGTTGCGCCTTCACCTGTATTTCGGCGCCGAGGGCTCATACACGCTTTATGAGGATGACGGCCACACGCTTGCCAATGAGAGCAACGCTTTCGCTAAAAGGCGCATCGATCTGAAGGCTGATACGGTTCACATGTCCGGTGTGGAAGGCGACTATAAATCACGTTTTACGAAAGTGCGGTTTTACCTACACGGCGCATCTTTTTCAAAAGGCAATTTGGGAGGTCAAAGCCTTGAAATTCTGAAAGAAGATTTTCGGTTTTTGAATGCGATAAGCAATTTTGACCCCTATGAAGACTATCCCGACACGGCCAAAGTGGTCGTTGGGCTGGGATATTTGGAATTGCCCCTGTCTGGAAACCCGCTCACGGTGCAGTTTTCGTGAGATAACATTTATTTAACAATCTCATAGCAAGCACAATTGAGAAAAATGTCTACATTCGCGGCCAAATAGTTAAGACACCACCACCATGATTAAAAAGCAATTTCTCAAATCGAAACCTGTTTGTAAGGTTACCTTCACCGTGCCCGCAGAGGCAGTGGCTGAAGCAGAGAAAGTACAGTTGGTAGGCGAATTCAGCTCATGGCTGTCGGAACCAATCGACATGAAAAAACAGAAAGACGGCAGCTTCCGGGCTACAGTTGATCTGGAAACCGGAAAAGACTACGAATTCCGTTACTATGTAAACGGTGAGTCATTTACAAACGACAATGAAGCGGATGCATACCGCAGCAGTGGCGTTTCATACGAGGAAAATTCTGTATTGAGTTTGTAATCGGGAAAAATTCCTTTTTTCTAAAACCTGTCAGCGATGAGAGGTTTTTTTTTGTGCTTTATTTTTTGGCTGATACTTGGTCTGCGGAACACACCCCTAAATCCCCTCTCAAGAGGGGACTTGCCGCGCACAGGCTGGTGGAGTGCATAGCGATGATTGTCTGCCAGAACGTCGAGTTCCGACGCTTATCAATTATTACATAAGGCTCCGAGCGTCCCTCCCCTCTTGAGAGGGGCCGGGGGTGTGTTTTTCGACTGAGAACTTTCTCTCTTCTTTTGTCCATGATTGATCGTTGATCTGATATCCCATTTAGCA
>JBBSDD010000389.1:0-3560 GCA_038249755.1 Flavobacteriales bacterium
CCTGAATTTGACCTGGACGAAAACAATACGATGTGCATTACACATAAAGCCAGTACCGGTTTTATAGCACAAAAAGTAACAACGGATGGTGTATTGGTTTGGGATGCTGCAGGTATCATCGCATTGACCAATGCTTTTGCGCCCTTGTACGAAGATTTCAATATGGTTTATACCGGTGGAAAATTCCTGGTTGTGAGCGCCCGTTCGGTCTCATCTGGAGGTGCCGACAACATTTACATTTCAAAGGTGACTTTGCCGGCAGTCCAGGTAAGCGAAACGGTGACGGCATGCAATGAATATACCGCTTACGATCAGACTTTTGATCAAAGTGATACGTACATCATCGACCTTCAGGACACCGTTGTAACTTTGGTTTTGACCATTGTCCAAAACATTTCAGAAATAAGCCTCGAAGGCAACATGCTGCTTTCGGTATATGATGGTGAGTTCCGTTGGATGGATTGCAATACAGGCGAATTTATCGAAAACGCCACCGGACCAACTTATGTGGTGACAGAAAATGGAAGTTACGCGCTTGAAATCACCAATGGAGATTGTGTTTCCATCTCAGCTTGTGTAGAAATGATTATTACAACAACGGACGAAAAGGCTGATTCTCATTTCCAACTCTATCCTAATCCGGGAACAGATGTTTTTAACCTGGAATTTCATGGAAATGAAAATCCTGTATCGCTCCGGGTGATGGATATTGCTGGTAGAATCGTTCATTCCGAAAGATTGAATAATTCCGAAATTTATCACTCCGTTGATTTGAGTTCCGCAGCAAAAGGCACGTATTTAATTCGGATTGAATTTGAAAAAGACCGTTTCGCTACCACGAAATGGATAAAGCGCTAACCAAAGCCTTCGCTTGTTTTCAATTCGAAACCCCGGCGAAAGCCGGGGTTTAATTTATTTATGACAAAAAATAAAGTGTTGGTTTCATCGGTTCTTCAGGAAATTCTTCACTTCACTTGCCCTTCTGCGGGAAATGGGGATGCGGCTTTCTTCATTCAACACCAATTCATCGGAAGCCGAAATATGATCTACATAATCCGGGTTTACCAGGTGTGATTTATGAACCCTGAGAAACTGAGATTCAGAAAGCATATCTTCAATCTCGCCCAACGTTTTAGACGCCAGAAACTTTTTATTTCCCTTCAGGTGAATGACGGTATAGTTGGAGTCCGCTTCGCAGCGAATGATATTCTTTAATGAAAAACGGTTTTCCCCTTGTTTTGACCCCAAAACCAACTGCAGTGAAGCGTCATTTTCGGCCAATAGATTGTGTCGCAAATTTGACATACGCGTATTCAGGAATTGTCGTTCAGATTTTTCTTTCAGTCTGGCAATGGCTGCCAGCAACTCTTCTCTTTTCACCGGCTTCAGCAGGTAATCCAAAGCGCTGTATTTTATTGCCCGAATAGCGTACCCATTAAATGAAGTAATAAAAATGACCGCTGCATTGGTGTTGCCAAGGTGATCAAGGAGATCAAAACCAGACATGCCGGGCATAAAAATGTCGAGAAAGATCAAATCCGTTTCGTTTTTTCGAATAAAATCAAGACCCAATTGGGGTTCTGCAAATGTCGCCAGAAGATCAATATCACCCTTCAAAAAAGTAGAAATCATCAATTCCAGCTCTTCCCTGACATACGCATCATCGTCAATTATTACACTTTTTAGCGCCATCTTATCTTTCAATTTTAGCGTATTCGCTCAGCTTCGCCCGAATAATCGTTATTGCTTTTTCAATTTCACGCTCCACCTGTGAATCCCATGCGTTGACATTCTCCAGGTCAACCAAGAAACGATCTAAACTTACCATTCCATTGTCTAAAATGAGCGGGCGCACGTGGTGAGAGATCGATTTTATTGTTTCCAAATCCTTTTGATGCAGTGCTTCTTCAAATATAAGCAAGCGCTCAGGCATCCATTTAAGAAACTGATCGGAATGCCTGCGATGAATGTCCTGGCCATTGCCTCCATTTGGTTTGGGATGGATTTGAAGTATTTTCTTTAAAATATCTGTCAAATCATCTTCTTTAAACGGTTTTTGAACGAATCCATTCATTCCTGCCCTCAGGCATTTTTCCTGTTCATCTTTTAAAACACTCGCTGTAAGGCCAACCACTGGAATTTTATCACCCCTTTTTCGAAGCACTTCGGTGGTCTTCAATCCATCCATTTCAGGCATTTGAACATCCATGATGATCAAATCATAAAAATCTTCATCCAATAATTTTAAAACTTCATTTCCTGTTTTTGCGCGGTATATTAAAGCATTCGGCAAATGCTTTTGAAGATAACCTTGTGTCACCCAAAAATTGTATTCGTTGTCTTCAGCCACAATGATATGAATCTCCTTTTCCATCTCTGATCCTGGAATTAAGCTTGTTATTTCTGGCTCATTGTCATTGGGCAGTAGCTCAAGACTAAAATAAAAATCTGAACCTTTGCCCGGTTCACTTTCTACCTGCAATTTGCCACCCATTAATTCAACCAATTTCCGTGCGATGGTCAATCCCAATCCGGTTCCACCAATCGGCTTTGTATCCGTATTCGTCACTTGTTCAAAACCCTCAAAAATACGCACTTCATTTTCTGGCGAAATACCAATTCCGGAGTCTTTAACAGAAAAAAGAAAGTTGAAATTCCCGGAATTTTCTACACATAATTCAATTTTTCCCTTTTCGGTAAATTTTATGGCATTGCTTACCAGATTTCCGAGCACTTGTGAGAGCCGGGCTGCATCTCCCAAAAATGAATCAGGGATGGATTCATCCACATCAACGGAAAGGTTTAACCCCTTTTCGGCCGCTTTTTCCCGGTAGATGATGTAGATCATCTCAAGTTCATCCGCGAGACACATTGGTTTTTGAAGTATATCGAGTTTTCCCGCTTCCACTTTGGCCAAATCCAAAATATCATTGAGCACCACCATCAGGTTTTCTCCCGAGTGATTGATGGCCTTCAGAAATTGTTGGGTTTTTTTATCGTGTTTTTCGTCAAGAAGCAAACGCGAAAGTCCATTGATCGCATTCACCGGTGTTCTGATTTCGTGAGACATATTCGATAGAAACTCTTGTTTTAACCTTTCACTCTTTTCTGCCCGTTCCTTTTCTTTTCCAATTTGCACATTGGCAAGTGCAAGTTTTTGCGCATTGCGCTGCTTTTGCAAATATCTGTTTATTAATACCATAATGAGAAGGCTCAGGAGGATAACGCCAATCAACAAAAAGTACTTTTGCTGTTTCTGACGATCACTTTCCGTTTGTATCTGTGCCTTTTGCGCTTGCTCCAGCGCAATTTGTTTATCGCGTTTGTCCGTTTCAAACTTATTGGCCAAAGCCGTCAATTCAGCTTTTTGCTCATCCACATTCAGGCTGTCTTTTAGCGTCATTTGTTTGAATTGGTATTCAAAGGCCGACTTATAATCACCCATTCCAGCAGACACTTTTGACAAAAGTTCCATCACAGACATCCTGTCATAAGGAAGATTTTCCGATATCGTAATCGGAAGTATTTCAAGCAACTTGACCTGAGCGGTTTGATAATCA
>JBBSDD010000390.1:0-3541 GCA_038249755.1 Flavobacteriales bacterium
AGAGATGACACGGGAAATTCTTGGTGTTGACCATAATTACAACACTTCTCTTTCCGGAGGTTTTGAGTTTTACAGTGAGCTGAGCAAAATAGAAATTCAAAATGCGGTCGCAAATCTAATTGAGCATGGGATTGATTTTGACCTCGAATTGCTGATCACAACCGCAAAAAACCAACCCAGATGGATACGTTGCATCGGCCAGTCGGAGAGAATAGAAAACAAGTGTATAAAGATTTTTGGCAGCTTTCAGGAAATCCATCAGCGTAAAATTGCCGAATTGGAAGTCCACAAAGCCTTCGAAGAAAAAAACACCATCCTGGAAAGTATTGGAGATGCATTTTTTGCCGTGGATCGTGATTTCACAGTAACATATTGGAATAAAGAAGCAGAATATGCGCTGAACACAAAGAGAGAAGACATTCTTAACCGGAAGTTGTGGGATGTATTCGGCGATGCAGTCGATCTGGAATTCGGTCATCAGTATCGAAATGCAATGAAAACAGGAGAAACTGTGACTTTTGAGGCGTACTATCCCGGTGAGAAAAAATGGTTTGAGGTGAGTGTTTACCCTTCAGACATGGGCCTGTCCGTTTATTTTAAAGACGTAAGTCAAAGAAGAACGATTGAAGAGCGAATCAGACAATCGAATGAAAGGTTTGAAAAAGTCACTGAAGCAACCAATGACGCTATTTGGGATTGGGATATTGAGACAAATCATAGCTATTGGGGCAAAGGATTCAACACCATTTTTGGCTATGATCTTGAAAGACAGATCCCAACCCTGAAAGCATGGACGAAATACATACACAAAGAAGACCTTAAAAAGGTCATGGATAGTTTAGATGCAGTAATTCAAGACGTGTCAAGATCAAACTGGCAGCAAGAATATCGCTACCAGAAAGAATCAGGTGGATATGCCTTTGTGATGGACCGCGGCGTCGTAATTCGTGATAAAAGTGGAAAAGCCATTCGCATGGTTGGTGCCATGTCTGATATTACACAGCGAAAAACCTTTGAGGAATCACTTCAAAAACTCAATGAGAAACTTGATCTGAGAGCCGAACAACTCGCCATTTCAAATGCCGATTTGGAACAATTTGCATTTGTGGCATCGCACGACCTGCAGGAACCTTTGCGGATGGTGACGGGTTTTCTGTCACAACTTGACAGGAAATACACCCATGTGCTCGATGACAAAGGTCGTCAGTACATCCATTTTGCAGTAGACGGGGCAAAACGCATGCGTCAAATCATCCTGGATATCCTCGAATTCTCCAGGGTGGGCCGTCAGGGAATAGCGGGAGAAAAAATTGATCTCGATAAGTTGATGGATGAGACCATCGCCATTCACGGCACGGTGATAGAAGAACGGGACGCTAAAATTCATGTGGAATTCTTGCCCACCGTATTCAGTCAAAAAGCACCCCTCCTTCAGGTATTTCAAAACCTCATCGGAAATACATTAAAATACACCCACAAAGATGTAAAACCGGAGATTTCTGTCACGGTTTCGGAGACAAAAGCGGAGTGGACCATTGCCATACGCGACAATGGAATAGGAATTGATGCAGCATATTTCGAAAAGATCTTTGTTATTTTTCAGAGATTGCATGCGGTAGATGAATATGAAGGAACTGGAATGGGGCTTGCAATTGTTAAAAAAATCATTGAGAATCTGGGAGGAAAAATTTGGGTGGAATCAAAAGAAGGTCATGGAAGCACCTTCTTTTTTACGATATTTAAGGCAGAGAAAATATGAAAAAGGTACATGTGCTTCTGGTTGAAGACAATGAAGGCGACATTCTGCTCACCAAGGATGCGCTGATGGAGGGTCGCTTTGTTAAAAAAATCACTGTGATCAAGAATGGGGAAGACGCCGTTCATTTCATGCTCAAACAGGGCCAGTTTATCGGAGCTGAAACACCAGATCTTGTATTACTCGATATAAACCTGCCACTTAAAAGCGGCTATGAAGTGCTGCAAATTATTAAAAATCATACAGATACACAGGATATACCGATCATTGTACTCACCACATCATCATCTACATCAGATATCAATAATGCCTCCAGGGAACATGCAAATTCTTATATCACCAAGCCAGTTGATGCAGACGATTTCCTCAGAGTTGTAGCCGCCATAGAAGACTTTTGGCTTAATCTGGCAGTCTTGCCAAATACGAAGTGAAATGACGGACCAAAATTATAATTATCGCGTGCTCGTGATCGAGGATAGTCCGGGAGATTTTATGCTTGTACAGGATTACCTGGATGAAAGTATTTTAAATACGGAACTCATTCATGCCAAAACATTTAAGCAGGCAAAACAAATATTGGATCAAATAGAAGAACCCATTGATATCATTCTCCTCGACCTCTCTCTTCCCGATATAAGCCGCGCTGAACTGATCGAAAAAATTAAACCCATTTCATTGACAATTCCCACCATCGTCTTGACGGGATATAGTGATCTCAACTTTGCAACCAAGTCGCTCTCCCTCGGTATTTCGGATTATCTGATCAAGGAAAATATCAATTCTACCATACTTTACAAGAGCATACTATACAATACCGAAAGATTCAAATTCGTAAAAAATCTCCAGGATTCTGAAAAGCGATACAGCGATCTGTTTCATCTGAGCCCAATTCCCAAATTGGTTCAGGATTTGAACACCAACATATTCCTTGATGTAAATGAGGCAGCAATTCACCATTATGGGTATTCTTTGGTGGAATTCCTCAACATGACGATGGATGATATTGTCATGTCAACCGCAGACGAAATAAATATTTCTCATACCGAAAAAATTTCTCCCACCGGAGATATGTACGATCAGAATGTAGAACGCCACAGAAAAAAAAATGGCGAAACCATACTTGTTGAGGTGAAAAGCTCCGTTTTAAATTTTCGCGGAAGAAGTGCCCGCCTGACACTGGCCAATGATATCACCGATAAATTCATGCACATCAAAACAATTGAATATCAAAATGAGAAACTGCGTGAAATTGCCTGGCTTCAGTCACACGTTGTGCGGGCACCGCTTGCCCGCATGATGGGTCTTATTCACTCACTGTCCGATGATTTGATTTCCGATAAGGAAAGAAAAGTGTATCTTACGCACGTTATGAGATCAGCTAAAGAGTTGGACACCATCATAAAAAATGTAGTGAACAAATCCCGACAGATCAAATTTAAATCGGAAAAAAATGAAATTACAAGCGGTAATAGTCGACGATGATGACATTTTCAATATGCTTTCGCGAAAAATGATTCAGAAATGCGGTTTCGATCCGGAACCCAAAACGTTTTTGAATGGGCGTTTGGCTTCTGAATTTTTAAAGATGGATTACAATAAAGATCAAACATATGTTGTATTTCTGGACATCAATATGCCCGTCATGGATGGATGGGAGTTTCTAGAATCCATCGAAGCATTTGCCAATCCGGAGAATATGCTGATTTTCATGGTCACATCTTCTACCGATGAAGAAGACATCAATAAAGCGAACAGCAACAAATATATTTTGAAATACCTCTCCAA
>JBBSDD010000391.1:0-3539 GCA_038249755.1 Flavobacteriales bacterium
AAAATAACAGCAACCGTTTCCGGGTACAGCAGTTTTGATGAAACGATCGATTACCTCATGCAAATGAAAATCCCCAGAAATGAACTCGGAGGTGATTTTAACAAAATGGCTGAAGGGCTCTTGTCACAGGCCAATACTTTCCTTGGCGGCAACATGACGCTGGGTGAAAATATCAATGTGGATGTGCGCATTCACGGAGATCTTTATGATCCGACCATCTCGCCAAGTTTTGCCGGAATGGAAAGCGGGTCGATAAAGGACCAGGCCAGGGAAGCAGTGAAAGAAGCCATCACGGAGAAGGTGGAAGAAGTGAAGGACAAAGCCAAAGAGGAGGCCGACAAACAAGCACAGAAAATCATTGCCGACGCCCAGAAGCAGGCCGACCGCTTGAAACAGGAGGCAGCATCAGCCGCCCAAAAGATTCGGGATGAAGGCGCGAAACAAGCCCAGAATATTATGGACGAAGCCAAAAATCCACTCCAGAAAGCCGGTGCGAAAATCGCAGCCGATAAAGTAAAAGACGAAGCCAACAAGCGCGCAAACCAGGTGCAGTCGGAAGGCAATAAAAAGGCAGATGACATCATGGCCCGGGCGCGGGAAGAGGCGGATAGGTTGAAGTGAGTTGTGTGAAGTATAAAGTACAAAGTACAAAGTATGAAGGCTGAGAACTATTGAACAAATTGATAATTTGGAAGATGCTTCAGGAGATAAAACAGGCCAGGTTCTATGATCGCAGACCCGGTAAATATTTCCAGGCGTGATAATTAATAACATAAATGCGATATTTTGAGTGCTCATTGCACTTCTCTAATCTTCAATTTTATGATGATTATTTCTTTTGTAGATTATTCATTATTGAGAACCCAAGGCATTGTACCTGGTACTTAATACCTAATACTTAATACTTAATACATTCTTCCAAATTCCATGCGACCAGTCTTTCTAACGATCATTTGGCTCACATTCGCCGTCCAGCTCTTCGGACAGGATGAATGCGCGCAGCCTCCTTCGAAGAAAGCACAAAAAATGCTGGATGAAGCGGTCAACGATCCAAAATTGAATATAGAAGAACGGTTGAAATTGCTTAGTGGCTCCGTAGATATTGATCCCGGGTGCATGGATTGTCTTTTCGCGAAAGCGAGAGCCCACTTTGAAGCAGCTTCCAAATCGATGAACTACGATCCGGCATTTCAGTCGTTTAAAGACCTCATAGACCTCTGCCCCAATTTTCATGCGGATGCCTATTATTATGCCGGTATCATCGCTTATGGAAATCAGGATTTTGAGATTGCACTCGACTATTTCGACCCTTTTTTGGTATTTGACAAATCACGCGGAAAAACGTCGCGCGACCACGCGACCAAAGAAAGTGATGTGGCGCAAATACTTCCAGAGATAAGATTCTATGTGGATTTTTATGCCAATCCGGTGCCGTTTAAACCGGTGAGGTTGGAGAATATCAATACCATGGCAGATGAATACCTGCCCACCCTGTCGCCCGACAACGAGTTTGTTTTTTTCACCCGCATGTCGAAAGAAAAATTGAAAGGCGACCTCGTGGCCCGCGAAGTGGAACTGTTCATGCAGGCCCGTAGGAAATCCAGCGCAATGGATTTTGATATTCCGGAAGCGCTGCCTGCACCTTTCAACGTGGGCGACAATTACGGTGGAGTGAGTTTGTCGCTCGACAACCGCGAAATGTTTGTCACTGTTTGCAAACCCGTTTCCTCGTCCTACAAGAATTGCGACTTATTCAGCACCCGTTTTGAACGAATCACCAAACCGGATGGGCAACCGGGATTCGAATGGTCGGGACTTGTGAGTTTGGGGCCAAACGTCAATACGCCCGATGGATGGGAAGCCCAGCCGACCATTTCGGCAGATGGCAACACACTTTATTTCGCAACCATCCGCGAAGATTCCAGCCCCGACAAAGAGGGAAATCCAACCATCGATATCTACTACACCACCCGAAATACTTACGGGGAATGGAGTCAGGCGAAACCGGTGGGGGATGGTTTCAATACGGTCGGGAATGACAAAAGTCCGTTTTTGCACGCAGACAGCCGCACCATGTATTTTTCCAGCAATGGAAGAGCAGGTGCAGGCGGATACGACATTTATTATAGCAAGCAGGACGATCGGGGAAAATGGTCGACGCCAAAAAATATAGGCTATCCGATCAATTCGCCTCAGGACGAACACGGTTTGATCGTCAGCACCGATGGAACGAAGGCTTATTTTGCTTCGGCAAATGTTCAAAAGTCTAGCGGTCTTGATATTTACGCTTTTGAAATGCCCGAAAAAGCCAGGCCGGAGAAAGTACTCATTTTGAAAGGTGATGTGACCGACAGTGAGGGCGAGGTGATTTCCGATGCGCGCATTGAACTGAAGTATACCGAAACCAAAAAAGTAAGCGAAATTAAGGTGGACCAAAAAGATGGAAGCTACGCTGCCGTAGTAAACCTGCGAAAAGACGAAGAGGTCCTGGTCTCGGTGAAGAGCGATTCCCAGCCTCTGGCATTCAATTCACGCGTCTTCTCAATGGCTGATACGGTGAATACGGTGCAGAATCTCAACATGGCCGTGGGCCAGATTGAAGAGGGGAAAACGTACACCATGAACGATATTCGCTTTGCGACCAATTCTGCCGATCTCGACGCGGTGTCGCAGGAAGTGTTGGTTGAATTTGCGGAGTACCTGAATGAAAATCCAACTTTTAATATTGAAATCGGAGGACATACCGACAATGTGGGAGATGCGAAGTTCAACCTCATTTTGAGCGCCGATCGTGCTTTTGAGGTATTCGGATATCTTCAGGATGTTGGAGTCGAACCAATTCGAATGCGTTTTAAGGGTTACGGGGATACGAACCCACTTGAGCCCAATGATTCAGATCCGAACAGGGCAAAAAACCGCCGCACGGAGTTTAAAATTACAAGGCGCTGAAATAATTCTGATTTCACTACCTTCGCCAAAAATTTTAACATGCGAACAATCACAATTTTATCTGCTGTCGTATTGATGGCTTCCGCTTGCAATCAACCCGCTGATACCACTGAAAACACGGAAACTGCCGAACTCATCGCAATGAGTTATTACGGCGATACCATCACCACCGATGGTGCTGTTGCGCCTGCCGAATTTCTGGCTCAGGTAGCCGGAAAAGATTCTGTGGCCATGAAACTCGAAACCAAGATCAACGAAACCTGCAAAATGAAAGGTTGTTGGATGACTGTCGATCTGGGAAATGGCGAGGAGATGCGTGTGAAATTTAAAGATTACGGATTTTTTGTACCCAAAGAAGGTGCCAATGGAAAAGTAGCGGTGATAGAAGGTTTTGCTTTTACGGATACCATTTCTGTCGACCACCTGCGCCACCTTGCTGAAGACGGGGGCAAATCACCGGAAGAAATTGCTGCCATTACGGAGCCGGAAATCGGATTGAATTTCGAAGCCACCGGGGTCATCATCAAAGACTGACACAAACGCATTTCATTTTTAAAGGGCCGCATGAATTTGCAGGCCCTTTTTTAAAC
>JBBSDD010000392.1:0-3525 GCA_038249755.1 Flavobacteriales bacterium
CCAAGTGCTACAGGAAGAATAATCTTTCTGGGCCTAAGCTTATTAAGTATATCTCTTTCTTTTTCTCTCAAATTTCAACTCGTCTAAGCTTCATGACAAAAAAACCGTGGTAATTTTACCCGCTACGCGGTCAAAATTAAATTAAACCTTTCGTATCCCATGAAGAATTTCTTTTACCTGAAGACCTGTTCTACTTGTCAGAAAATATTGAAGGAACTCAACCTGCGAGAAGATATTGAACTAAGGGAAATTAAATCGCAACCTCTCACCCTTTCCGAACTGGAAAGACTGGCAGATAAAATCGGATCGTATGAGGCTATATTTAGCCGAAAGGCCCGCAAATACCAGGAGTTGAATCTGAAAAACCAACGACTTACTGAAGAAGATTTTAAAAAATTATTACGCAGCGACTATACTTTCCTGAAACGTCCGGTATTGGAAATGGGCGAACATGTGATATCCGGCAATACCCGTGAAAGCATTGACAGGATGCGGCAACATCTTTAACTCTGAAAGCGGTTGCTTACTTTAGCCGTCTGAAAACTACCTTATGTTAGAGTCAATGACCGGTTACGGCAAAGCGAGTGGAACCTTTGGCGACAAGAAAATAACAGCAGAATTAAAATCACTCAACAGCAAGCAATTCGATCTTTCTGTGAAATTTCCATCGCTTTACCGCGAAAAGGAATTGACACTTCGCGGAATCCTTTCGGAAATACTAGGGCGCGGTAAAGTGGATCTCACCATACAAACTGAAACTGCCGAAGGCGAAAAAAGAGTTTCCATCAATCAGTCACTCGCGCTTTCATACCTCAGGGAAATAAAACAACTCACCACAGCAGGTGGATTGCAAACGGACAATGAAATGCTGTCCGTATTGCTGGGCATGCCGGACGTACTGCAGACGGAGCGCTCGGAACTGGTGCCCGGAGAATGGGAAGTGGCGGAAAAAATAATTATGGATGCTACGGCAGCCCTCCTTGATTTCAGAAGAGATGAAGGGTCGAGACTTCATAAAGATATCTCGGAGCGAATCAACCTGATCGAGACCTACCGTATCAGTGTTGAGGACCATCTCGAAGAACGTCTTCAAAGCGTTCGCACCCGGATTGAGAAAAATGTGAAAGACCTGTTTGCCGAAGAGCAGATTGATAAAAACAGACTTGAGCAGGAAATCATCTACTACGTGGAAAAATTGGATATTACCGAGGAGCACATTCGATTGAAAGGTCATTGTCATTATTTTTTAGAAACGATGTCTTCACCGGATTATCCAGGCAAGAAACTCGGTTTCATTTCTCAGGAGATTGGTAGGGAAATTAATACCATGGGTGCAAAAGCGAACCACGTGGCCATCCAAAAGCTCGTTGTGCAAATGAAAGATGAACTGGAAAAAATAAAAGAACAATTGCTGAATATCAGGTAATGGCAGATTTCAAAGGCAAATGCATTATTGTGTCTGCACCCTCTGGAGCTGGCAAAACCACCATCGTAAAACACCTCCTCCAATCAATTCCCAGTCTGGCATTTTCGGTATCGGCTACATCCAGGCCTCCCCGATCAAATGAAGTGGATGGAAAAGATTATCGTTTTCTCTCAGAAGAAAATTTCCGGAAACGAATTCAGGCGAACGAATTTTTGGAGTGGGAAGAGGTTTATCCAGGACGATTTTACGGCACGCTTAAGAGTGAGGAAAATAGACTGTCGGGCGAAGGCAAACACATTATTTTTGACCTGGACGTGGTAGGTGGGGTGAATTTAAAGGCACATTTTGGATCTGCTGCGCTGGCATTGTTTATTCAACCACCGAGCTTAGCTGTTTTGGCCGGGCGGCTGAGAAACCGATCAACAGAAACCGAAGATACCCTGGCCGTCCGATTGTCAAAAGCAAGTTCCGAATTAAAATTTGCCGGACAGTTCGACAAAATTGTCATCAACGACAACCTGGAAGAAGCCTGCCGGCAAAGTGAGATCTGGATTAAAGAATTTCTCAATACATGAAGAAAATAGGCTTGTATTTTGGCACATTCAATCCCATCCATGTTGGCCATCTGATCATCGCCAATTTCATGGCTGACTACACAGATATCGATGAGGTTTGGCTGGTTGTTTCGCCGCAAAATCCCCTGAAAGAAAAGTCCACCCTCCTGAAAGATTATCACAGGCTGGCGCTTTCACGCATCGCTGTGGAAGACAATCCAAGAATCAAGGTATCAGATATCGAATTTCACTTATCCAAACCGTCGTACACTGTTCAAACCCTTGCGCATCTGGCTGAAACATTTCCCGATCATCATTTTGCCCTGATCATGGGAGAGGATAATCTGCGTACGCTGCACAAATGGAAAAATTATGAAGTGATTCTTGAACGACACCAGGTTTATGTCTATCCCCGTGTACTTACCGAACAGGAAAAAGAAGATTTGAAAATTCACCGGACCAAAACCTCTTTGACCGCCAACCCAGGCATCATTCGCGTAGATGCACCTGTCATGCGCCTCTCAGCAAGTTTTATCCGAAAGGCCATTGAGGAGGGCCACGACGTGCGGTATTTGCTCACCGAACCTGTGTACAAGTATGTGAAGGAGATGCATTTTTACGAAGTTTGATGCCTTCCTTCAAAAAATTAACTGCTGATTTACTGTTATTTACGAAAAATTAAAAACTTGAATTCAGTTTTGGCACGTCGTTTGAAATTCGCTTCGGGAATTAAAAAATGATACCATGAAAACCAACAGCTATTACGCAGCACTCGCCAACAAAGCCATCAGCCAAATGAAAAACGGACAGGTGGCTGAATACCTGAAAACCCTCCTCGATATTCAAAGGTTGCGGATGGAATTTGCCAATAACAACAGGCCCAATCAACTCGTCTGAATCTTCATATTCGCACTAAACCTGCTTACCTTCGCGTATTCACGAAATAAATATGCGAATTGATAAATTTGTTTGGACTGTGCGATTGTACAAAACGCGGTCTATAGCTGCTGAAGCTGTGAAAGCTGGAGAAGTTCTTTTGGACGAAAAGCAGATCAAACCCGCACAAGCAATAAAAGCAGGAGGGATTTTGCGAGTAAAGCGCAACCCCATCTGGCGATCGTACAAAATTCTGGGAATTCCTAAAAACAGGATCGGCGCCAAATTATTAGGTGAATTTTTAGAAGAATGCACCTCGCCTGCTGAATTGGAAAAACTGGAAATGATGCGACTCATGCCCGGATTTGACAGAGAAAAAGGTGCTGGCCGTCCCACCAAAAAAGATCGCAGAGATCTGGATTCTTTCGGTTGGGAAGACTGATGCTCCAAATTTGATACTTTCCTTACTTCTTCATCATATCATCCACATCTTTCCTTAGATTGAGGAGTATCATAGACTTTCTATTTCTGGAGGACACCAAATAACCCGAAGACTACTCCTTTCGCCTGTCGACCAGACAAAAAAAAACCGTTCATCCACGCTCTGTATCACTCGTCCGAAAATGGTATCCTAAAGTAATGTTCCTACGTATGTTTGATGTGTAATCG
>JBBSDD010000393.1:0-3524 GCA_038249755.1 Flavobacteriales bacterium
CAGAGCTTTGTCATTCAGAGCGAAGCGAAGAATCTCATCATCGGCTAGACAGATTCAGAGCTTTGTCATTCAGAGCGAAGCGCCTGCCTGCCGGAGGTCAGGAAGAATCTTTTCAATCGAATGGACAGACTCCTCCTGCGGTCGGAGTGACAAGGCCCGGAGCTTTGTCATGCAGAGCGAAGCGCCTGCCTGCCGGCGGCAGGAAGAATCTTAACATTGAATGGACAGATCCCTCGCTACACATCGGGACAGTCGCCCTTTTTTAAATTTTGGGGGGGGTAAAATGAGCGGCTTCGCCGCCCATTTTACCCCCCCTCCAACCACCCCAGGGCCGTGTCATCCCGAAACGAAGTGAGAGATCGCGTAGGTGCATACAGGGATTTCTTCGCCAAAGTTCTCACAACCACAATCTATTTTTTTAAAATCTTTTCGGAAAAAACGACCAAAAAAAACGGCTAGCATCTGGCAGCCGTTTCCATTTTCAGAAAAAATCGAATTAAGGCATCAATACCTGATTGATCACGTGGATGATTCCATTGGATTGAACCACATCGTATACCGAAATATTGGCCACGTTTCCTTTAGTATCTGTGATGCTGATGTTGTGCTCACCATTTTTTGTAAAAGTCAATTCAGATCCCTGAACTGTTTTCACTTTGACGGACCCTTTCCCTTTTGCGATCGCAGCAGAAACGGCATTAAAATCATATACACCGGAAATGACGTGGTATGTAAGCACTGCTGACAATTGATCTTTGTTTTCAGGCTTCAGTAAAGTAGGAATAGTTCCTTCCGGTAGATTTTCAAAAGCGTCGTTTACAGGTGCAAAAACTGTAAAAGGACCTGTACCCTGAAGCGTTTCCACAAGACCAGCAGCTTTAACAGCGGCTACCAATGTGGTGTGATCTTTTGAATTAACCGCATTCTCGATAATGTTCTTTTTGGGATACATCACTTCCCCACCTACTTCCACAGTCTGTCCGAAGGCCAAAGCAGATAAGCCAACAGCTAAAATAAAACTTGCAATTTTTTTCATATTAATTAATTTTTATTGTTTTGAGAGTTACGCCAGGTTGCTATAATCAGATTTTATAAATGAAATTAAATCCAGCCATGAGTCAATCTTGATAATTGGAGGTATATCCATTTTCGCGAAAATTGATGGTTTGAAATGCTTGAATTTCTGGAAATGGAAAACATATATATAACAGGGAACGGGTAAAAATTTTCGACCGACAAAAGGGAGGCCTGAGAAATTAACCGATACTGCCCATCACCACCAGTTGATCGAGTGATGGACTTGCCTGACCACCGAGTGGTTCGATTGTGATGGCGAAAGCATCACCCGAGATGGTGGTTTTTTGTGCGAGCAGGATTCGATCTTCAGATGTTTTAGGCAATACACCCATATCGACGGGCACGCCATCTTTCAATACCCAGAGTTGATATTGTTTGTCAGTAGGTAATTCGGGAAGCACGGAAGCATCAAGCCGAACCTGACCATTTTCGGTATTCCAGAAGAGGGCCAATTGAATGGGGAAATTTTCATTCACCGCGTTGAGCAACACCTTGCGAATGGCTGGGTCGTAAACTTCGTCGAGATTGAAAGAAAGTTCTGCAACCTGTATTTCCAATTCGCTTTGGGCAGACCTGATGGAATCCTGCTCAGAGCGAAGTGCCTGAACCTCTTTGGCCTTGTTGTTGTTTTCCACAAACTGCCAGGCAGCAACTAAAAGGGCCGCAATAGCCGCAGCAATGGCCCAAACCGGAGTTCCTGATTTTTTGATATCACCGATTTCTTTCTCAGGCTGCACGGAGGGCGACTCCACTTTGATTTCCTTCTTTTTGGCGGAAGCTGTATCACCCGAAACCGAAGTCATCACTGGATTCTGATTGTTCTTGCGCACTTCATCGAGTATTCTGCTGCGCATGGTATCCGGTGCTTTTTGGGCGTAAGCACGGGCAAATTGTTCCATTTGGGATTCGAGCATATTCAGTGCTTCCCGAATTTCTGGATAGATATGGGACATACATTCCACCTCGCGACGCTCCTGATCGCTGACGCCGCCGAGGACATACTCCTCAAGAATACCGGATGTGATGTAATTATGAATGTCCATTTCCAAAAATAGTTCTTAACTCAAGCATGGCATTTCGTATGCGCGTCTTCACAGTGCCCAATGGAATTCCAAATTTCTCTGCAATTTCCGGGTGAGTATATCCAAGAATATATGAATGTTCAACCAATTCTTTGTGATGATGATCCAACTGTGATAAAACAACACGAAGGTCATGTTCTTCACTCAAATCCTTGTTGTCGGCTACGGTCGTTTGAATAAATACGTCGCTGCTTTCTCCCTGGATTTCTCCACTTCGTGTATTCTTGCGGATGGCGTCTATAGACTGATTGCGCACAATGCTAATCAACCAGGTAAAAAGCCTGCCTTTTGACGGATCAAACGTACGGGATTGTTTCCAGATTTTAACAAATGCATCCTGGATGATATCCTGGGCTTGGGCTTCGTCATTTACCATGCGCATCACCACACCAAAAAGTGTGTCGGCATAATGATCGTATAGCAAATCCATGGCCCGGACGTCCCCCGCTGCAAATCGATCTACTATTTCTTTCTCTACCGGTGCCAAGCCAATTATTTGTGACAAACATAATATTTAGTTTTCAAAAGCTTCCGCAAAAGGACGGTTATAACCAAATATTAATATTCGTTATGTATTGATTAAACATCAATTTTTTGGCGACCAACAGATAATTATGATCTTTCAGAATCATTTTTACAAACAAATATTTATCTTGTGGTGCCAAATCTAAAACCAATTTGTCATGAAAAAATTCTACCATTCAGCAACCGCCTTTCTTTTAGTCTCCTTTTCAATCATATTTCCAGCCCATGCCCAATTGGTCCTTCAAGATAGTATTTCTTTTGGATCGCTGGTTAATGATTATTTCAACTCAGGAACGCTTGTGACGATATCCAACATTACATTTAATGGTGTTCCAGCAGATTCAATCAATCCCCAAATTGGATATTTTAGCAACGGATTGGGGGATGGATTGCAGCTTGACAACGGTCTGGTGATGGCTACAAGCGAGCTAAGCCAGGCTGTATTCGGGGATTTTTCCGGGAGTCTCGGTATGGAAAATTATCAGGACTCTGATATTCAGACTCTGAGCAATGTTTCAAGTGTTAATAATTGCGCGGTACTCGAATTTGATGTTCTGGTAGATGCCGATATGCTTGCTTTTAACTATATTTTTGCCTCCACTGAATATGAAGGATTTACATGTTCATCCTTTAATGATGCCTTTGGTTTTTTTGTCAGCGGGCCAGGTGTACAAGGGCCTTATTCCAGCAGCGCTTTGAACATCGCCACCATACCCGGTAGTGATGTTCCGGTTTCTATTAATACCATCAATCAGGGCTTCCCCTCCTTTCCGACCAACGCAAGCCTGTGTGAATCTGCCAATCCGAACTGGCAGGCCGATACGCTCTATTACATCTCAA
>JBBSDD010000394.1:0-3522 GCA_038249755.1 Flavobacteriales bacterium
AAAACCGAAATCTCTGGAGGTTTGGAAAACATTATAAATCTCTACAGCCAAATCCTGTGCTTTTTGCCAGGCGGTTATATCTTCAAATCTTTGTATTGCCATCGTAAATATTTTTACTTTTGCCCTGCTGCTCGAATTAATTGATAATAAGTAATTTACGTGTCTTTTAAAGGTAAAACTTGGTCCGAATAAATGTCTCCAAAGGGAGTTTATAATTTCTCAATTGGTTGTTTTCGAAATAGGACAATCATATAGATGAAGGTTTCAAATATTTTCATTTTTGTTCTCTCCAAATAATTCAATGGCTTCAATATCATCTTGTTTGCTGCCCAATAAATATTGACCGTAATACCAGGGCAAATCTGGTCTGAGGACAATTCTAATTTCTCTTATTTCTGAAATATCATTGTACCCCTCTTCATACCCTCTTATCACCACTTTTTTATCAGGAGGCAACGATTTTAATGATTCTATAAGTTCCTGAACATTCATAGCTTTTTTTGTTTTGCATTGTATTAAACTTTTTCCTCTGCAACCTGCAAAGCTTCCAAAGCCATATCTTCACCAGCCAATTCATTGACCAACTTGTCAGAAAGCCAGGCAACGAGCAGATCGTTTTCATTTTTCTGATAATAACGGGCAAGCTTAACTACTTGTGCCCTCGATGCTTTTCTTTTTCCACGCTCAATTTTGCTTAAAATGGCCTGATCGATGTCAAGGAAGGCTGCGACTGTGCGCAAGGGCAACCCCTTTTCCTCCCTGAGTTTTCTGATTTTTTCGGCTAAACTCTCCATCTTGAACGAAACTGGTTTGACATAATATGTCAAAAATATAAACGTGATTCCAATTTCCGATTAAAAATTCACCCGGTTTCAGCCTGTTATCCCTGTCAACGTGCATGTCCACATGCACCTAAAGCAGTTATCCTAAAAATCCGGTTCCTCCAAAAAATCCCCTGTGATGAAAAAAAACCCGACAAGGAAATCGGGTTTTATCAATGTCTGAGATTTTATATTTTTCACGCAAGTGCCGGAATGATCACAACGCTGGTTTCCGGTGCATTAATGCGCGGCGGAATGAGTTTGTACACCACCGGCGTTACAATACGCGATAAAAGAGTCGAGCTGATCAATCCACCGATCAAAACGATGGCCAGAGGTGAGATCAGCGGATTGGTAGACAGGGCGATGGGCGTCAATCCACCGATGGCAGTGAGCGAGGTGAGCACGATCGGCAGAAAACGTATTTCTCCAGCTTCCCGGATGGCCACATCCAGCGATTTACCTTCCCGTCGCAGTTGATTGGTGAAATCCACCAAAAGAATGGAATTCTTTACCTCGATTCCCGCAAGGGCGATCAATCCGACGATGGCGACAAATGACACCGAATTGCCAGTCATCCACAAGGCAATCAAGGCGCCCACCATCCCAAGGGGTATGACAGAAAGCACGATGATGGTGCTTTTAAATGTTTTAAAAAGCAGCACCAAAACAGCGATAAATAGAAAAACCGTAATGATGATAATCGTTTGGAAACCGCCAAAAGATTCCTGACGCGATTCGTATTCGCCGCCCATGAGGTATCCGTACCCTTCCGGAAAAGGGAAATCGTTCAGCTGATTCATCACATCGTCAATCACTTTTTCGTTCAGCACGCCTTTCTGCACGAAGGAGGTGACAGCAACCGATCGAACTTTATTAAAATGATTGATTTTCAGCGCTGAACTTTCCAGTGCCAGATCAGCTACCTGCGACAATGGCACAGCTGCGCCCATCATGTTATTGATGTATATGTCGTCGAAATTGGCAATGGTCGCACGCTCCGATTTGGGTGTGGTGAGAATGATATCGCGTTTGTTTCCGAGTTCATCACTGTAATTCCCAAGCGTAAGACCCGCCACTGCAAGCCGCACTGTGCGATCGATATCGGCGATATTTAGCGAAAGCGAGCGGGCCTTTTCCTTGTCGATATCCACTTTGAGTTCGGTGCTCAGGTTGCTCACCGGATTGTTGACATACATCGTTTCCGCATTCGTTTTGAGCATGGTTTCGACTTTTGCCGCAAGGCTGCGCAGGGTATCAAGGTTTTCGCCGAGCAGACGCACTTCTACAGGCGCGGTAATCGGTGGCCCCTGTTCAAAATTGCGTACTTCAATTTTTGCTCCGGGATACGACGCAAACCTTGCGCGCAGATTTTCTGTGATTTCCTGCTTTCGCGAAACGCCCGTGGATTTATCTAGCTGAACAAATATCTGAGCGAAATCTGTTCTTTCATTTTCGGGTATCTCATTGTAATAGATACGCGGATTGCCGCGACCCACATTGGTGGCATACGAAGCAATGTCGGGCACTTCGCCAAGGGCTTTTTCAACATCTCTCGCCACTTCGTCCGTGAGCGGAATTTTGGTTTGCAGCGGCATGGTGATATTCACCAAAAATTGCGGTTTTTCAGATTGGGGAAACAAGCTGAAACCCACCACCGGAAAAAGGGCCAGGCTGCCGCCAAAAATGACAAGGGCTATGAGCAGGGTTGTCACAGGTTTGCTGAGCGCCCGCTCCAAAAGTCGGGCATAACTTCCTGAAATGAGTTTCTGAAGTGCCCGCATAAAGAGATTTCCGGTATAATTGCCACCGTGGTTCTTGAGCAAACGGCTGGAAAGGAAAGGGATGATGGTTAAGGCCACCAGCATAGAAGCCAGCACGCTTGTGATCACCGCCATGGGCAAACCCCGGATGAAGTCACCTGAGCCTTCCGGCAAAAATATCAGCGGCATAAATGCAATGATTAAAGTCACGGTACACCCGATTACGCTCAAACCAATTTGTTTTGTGCCGAGCAAAGTAGCTTCCATACGCGAATGCCCATCGCGCATCCATCGTTCGATGTTTTCAACCACCACGATGCTGTCGTCGACGAGAAGCCCAAGGGCCACCACCAGCCCTACGATACTTAATTGGTTGAGTCCGAAGCCCAGGGCATTAAGCATCACAAGTCCAAGTGCCAGCGAGAGTGGAATAGAAATCATGACAATAAAAGCCGCCCGACCTCCCAATGGCAAAAGGGTAATCATGACCAAAAGGATGGCAATGAGAAAATCGCGGCCCAAAACGCCAAGACGGCCATTGACAGACTCCGCCTGATCGAAACTGTGTTCCAAAGCGATATTTTCCGGAAGGGAAGATTTAAAATTTTCGATCACCGGCAGGTATTTGAGCTGAACGTCAGAAATATTGGTGCCTTCTTTGAGCGCTGCTGTCACAAAAATACTCCGGTAGCCATTGAGTCGGGTGATGTGTTTGCTTTCCGCAAAATCAGGCCGGACATCGGCGACATCGCGTAGTGCAACGGTCTGACCATTGGCCGAATAAACCAAGGTGCCGGCAATTTCATCAATGGTCTTGTAATTGCCGCTCGTTTTCACGCTGAAGGCTTTGCTTCCCGCTTCCACCTTGCCGCCAGGAATATTGGCCAACTCACTTTGAATGCTGCCGATAATGGCGTTGAGCGGGATGTTCATTTGCG
>JBBSDD010000395.1:0-3514 GCA_038249755.1 Flavobacteriales bacterium
GGAATATCTGCGCAAATAATGTGATCTTCATACCGGAGTTGGTTTGTTTTTGTTTAGCGATTTAAACATACCGGATTTTTCCGGGCCAACTCCATTTTTTTATTTCAACTCAGAAACGTCTTGGACAGATGTGAGTTTATATATAAATTCCGAGGATTATAATAAGGCGGTGGCAAATATTCCCTTTTTTAAAAACTCTGATGCTTCGGAAGGGAACTCCATCAATGTTGAACTTTCTGATTCCACTTCGGTGGAGAATGAAAATGATTCTCTTATGTATCATTAATGCCCGGAGACCACATGCTGCCGCAATTTTCATGAAAATTTATACTTTCGAAGCATAACGGGCTTTGTGTATTATTGGAAATTCTCAATTCGAATTCAAGCCCTTCATTTGGGTGCCGAGTTTTTCTTTGTAAAGGGCTTCGATTTTCGTGATTACTTTGGAGGTGAGGTTGCCTGGAAAGGCTTGAAGGATGGAGAAGCTATAATCGCCGGCATATTCTCCCGGTTTTAGGAGTGTAGGGTCACCATTTGGTCGTTGCCTGAGTGTAAGTTCTCTATTTATCAGGATTGGATTCTCCGAACCACATCTTTATCAAACGCCGTTCAGATTCAATTTTTGGACACCATTAAAAAATTCATTACCACCAACGGAAAGATTGATCCCAGTAAGCTATATGAATCCCCATTTATAAATTTTCACAACATGGGTGTGGATGGCGTATTCAATCCTGAGCAGGCCGATAGGATCTTCGAGATCGTCAGGGATTTTAACATTGCGAATTGATCTAAATTCGGTTTCCTGCGACGGGCTCAATACATCGCTTATTATAACCAACAACTCACATCCCCACCTGTATTTTCCGCACCACTACTCCTGCTCCCGTCATCAGCCGAACAAGATAAATCCCATTGGCAAATTCCTTCAAAGAAATTATACGCTCTTTTCCAAATCCAGCTATTACCCTTCCCTGCATGTCCAGTATTTCCACATTTTTAATATCGGCTTCGGTGCGAATGTTGAGATAGTCGGCCGTGGGATTCGGAAAAATAATTAAATCCGCAATTTCCACATTTTCCTGCGACAACACGATGGTGGTATTTTCTATGTAAATGATATTCCCCTCGTAATCATTTTGCAGGATGTCCAGATCGCCATCATCATCCATGTCCACAAGTACAGGAGGACCAAACAGGGAGTTATCGACAAGTGATAATCCGAATGGAGCTGTCACCGGAACAGCGAAATTCGTCATTTCGGACGTCCCTGTATTTTCATAATAATAGAAATTACCATAATAGTCCCTTGTCAACATGTCGATATCGCCGTCCATATCCAGGTCTCCGAGCATGGGAAAGACGAGTTCTGCCGCGGCGACAAAATTAAATGGACTTTGGACCACGCTCGCAAATTCAGGTGCTTCAGGTGTTCCTATATTTTCAAAATAATTCATGGCTAAGAAATACCCTGCAGCCAGGATGTCAAAATCGCCATCACCATCCATATCGGCAACCGCTGGAAAGGAGCTAAAATCAGGAGGGATAATCAAACCAAAAGGATTGAGAACAGGCGCCGCAAAAAGCGGATCTGTGGGTGTGCCTGTATTTTCATAATAATTGTAGTTACCGTAATACAGTGCTACGAGCAGGTCAAAATCACCATCATTGTCTAAATCGACCGCGGTGGGCAGGGCAAAGTCATCTATGCTCTGTAATCCAAATGGATTTAAAATCCCAGATGCAAACTCTGGAACTGATGCAGTTCCTGTATTCTCAAAATATTGAAAACTCCCGTATACGCCACCCCAGATAACATCGAGATCACCGTCTCCATCAAAATCTGCAAAGGCCGGTTGGAGATCAATTTCCGCGATTATTTCCATATTAAATGGATTCATGACATGCGGCGCAAAGGACTGTGCGGAGACGGCGTGGCTCACCGTGATTCCTATAATTGCCGCAACAGGGCCCAGCAGCCGCTTCAGGTAAATTGCTGAGAATACCCCACGCAATTCGGACCAGAGTATTTTCATTTTTATGAGCAGCCGTCTTACCGCAGGCGAATTAATATGGGCTCCATTGCGGGATTCTTTTTGAACCTGCTCAGCGAGAAGCTTAAGTTGTCGGCACTTTCGTGAAAAATGAATTTGTTTCATAATAAAGGTTATTGTTTTTTATTGGAGTCTTTTTTTGCCCAAAAGGTTGCCTCAGGTGTTGCGAGACCGTCTTTGTGGTCGGGAGTGAGCGTATTGAGTATATTGGGTCTGCAGTAATTTGGTATGATTTGCACCTCGTAGATTTCTTCCACTGATGAGCTGTAGCTTATTTTGCCCACGACTTTGCCTGTCGGCAAATGCAGGATCACCACACCTGCTTCGTTTTTAAGTCCCTGGGTATCCATCTTGGAAAAAGAAACAGAGCTACTGCGCAGTTTAGAGAGTCCGATAAACGCATAATCCTTATAAATGCTCATGCCACGGACGAAGCCACCGAGATCAATCATGATTTCATAATTGCCCTTATGTGCATCCACACGAACCAGCTGACCAGTGGCCGAGAGAAGCACGTAAATTTCACCAGAATAAAAACGCGGAGAATGCGGCATGGGCAGACCTTCCACCACAATTTCATCCGTTTCAATATCGATAAGCAGTCCGGAATGCATCAGATTTTCACGCCAACTCTGCACGCTATTGCCCTTCCCAAAGGCAGTGGCATATTTGGGCTTGCCATCCACCATCGCCATTCCATTCAGGTGGCACCTGTCTTCAGATACCAGCTTGTCTATAAACGGCGGCTTCCAAATAGGCGTAAAATTATAGTTGTCATCAATCCGGACGATACTTGAAAAAAGCGTGTTGACACCGATAAATTATCCAATCTCTCCAAATCCCAAATCGTGGATATCGAGCGCACCGGTGTGATAGGTGGCACGGGGCATGAAGAGCGCATCGTATGTATGGGGAGCGCGGGGATAATGCGCGGCAAGTCCAGGCGCATTTTTAAATACAATGATTTCATCCTCGCAGGCCAGCGCCAGTTTTTCAGCGGCCGGGTCATAAGCGATTCCCATCGGCTTTTTAAAAGTCCGTGGAAGTTGTACCAATTGATTCGCATCTTTCGCTGAAAAAAGGACCAACTTTCCCGCCTGAAAAGTGCTCAGCACGATGGTACAATTCAGATCGTGCAGCAAAGCCGGAACCTGCAGGTCATAGCTGCACTGAAATGGCTGCACAGGATGTTGGGCTAAATTTTGTTTCACTCTCTCTCTCTGAATAGATGCACTCAAACTTAGAAAATATTCCTACGACAATAGTGTTCATGAAAAATAATATTGCAATGATCCGCAACTTCCATGATGACAAACACAACACGCTCATCAAGCCTACGCAATCCTTTGTTTGTCAGCATTATGCTGGTTCTAAATTTATTAAATTACTTCAAATCAATACCCAATGCAATAAAATATCTGGAGAAGAACCACAAATGAATCGAGCAACTGCCTTTCCTA
>JBBSDD010000396.1:0-3506 GCA_038249755.1 Flavobacteriales bacterium
AATAGCATAACTCCGCGGTGGATCGTGGGTAGTGTTATGCATGTCTTTGGTCAAGACTACACAATTTGGCAGCGTTTAATCACTTCCTTCCTTGATTTGGCGGATACGCGCCACCGGAATGTTGTAGCGACTGATAAATGCAGATATGATATTTCTCGGTTTTGGCTTTTGCCGAATGAGAAACCCGCAGGTAGGAATGCGGTGGCTGAGCGGGAAACCGAAAATTTCCAGCTGCTCACTTTCGAAAAGCAAAACCTTCGTGTCGTAATTCAGGGCATGCCAATGAACCGGATAGCGCAGATGAGAATGGGAAATTTTGAGTTGGCTCTCCATCACCTGTTGTAAGTCGGCATGGGTGTAAATGTGAAGGGCATTGGTTCTCCCTAGCAGGTGAAACGTGGACAAAAGCCCTGGCAAACCAAAGTAATGATCGCCGTGCAAATGTGAAATAAAGATGTGGTTGATCTTTTGGAATTTGAGGCCGAAACGCCTCAACTGCAATTGGGTGCCTTCGCCACAGTCGATCAGGAAGTATTGCTCTTCGTGATTTACCAGCTGAGAAGTGGGCGAATGGCGAAGGGTGGGTGTCGCCGAACCACAACCCAAAATGGTTACTTCAAATTTCATCGTTTTTGGCTGCAGCCGACAAAACCGACTACGAAATAATAAATGGGAAGTCGGCAGAGCTGGCTATCCAGAAGTTACTCATTGTTTCGCAAATCGCGCTCAATGTCTTCCATCATCACGAGGTCGATTGCTTCGTTTCTCGTCGGGGTGTTGTTCAGAACGCCGCTCAATTGAGAAATTTGCAAAAGTTTTTCCACCATCGTTTGTAAGGTGCATATGACGAAGGTGCCTTCGATTTCTTTACACAACCTATTGCCCGTAAGAAGGGCGCTGAGACCGCTCGAGTCGCAATACCTTGAATTTTCGAGATCTACGATAATATTTCGCTGACCATTTTTGATAAGGTAAAGCAATTCTGTTTTCAAATCCGGTGCACTGAGTGAATCAAGTTTCTCAACATGAGAAATGATCACGGCATAGGTTTCATCTTTTTCAACACTGAATTTCATGGCTAATAACTGGAGTTGGGAGTCAAATATAAAGAATTAAGCTTTCCTTTCAATTTTTCCAGCCAAAAGGTATAAGACAGCCATGCGAATCGCCACGCCATTCTCCACCTGTTGCAGAATAATGCTTTGATCACTGTCCGCCACATCGCTTGAGATTTCCACACCCCTGTTGATCGGACCGGGATGCATCACCACAATTTCTTTGGTCAGGGAATTGAGAATTTCTTTGGTCAAACCAAACATCATCGTGTATTCCCTGAGGGAGGGAAAAAAAGCAATATCCTGCCGTTCGAGTTGAATGCGCAATACATTGGCCACGTCGCACCATTCCAATGCCTTGCGGAGATTGTGTTCAACCTTTACACCAAGGGTATCAATGTATTTTGGAATGAGTGTGGTAGGTCCGCAAACCATCACCTGGGCGCCGAGTTTTTGAAGGCAGAATATGTTGCTGAGGGCCACGCGCGAATGAAGGATGTCGCCGATAATCACCACCTTTTTTCCGGATACACTTCCGAGCTTTTCCCGGATGGAAAAAGCATCGAGCAGCGCCTGGGTGGGATGTTCGTGTGTACCGTCGCCCGCATTTACTATTGTAGCGTCGATGTAATTGGAGAGAAAATGTGGGGCGCCCGGATTGGGATGGCGCATCACGACCATATCTACTTTCATCGCCAAAATGTTGTTGACCGTATCGATCAGTGTTTCTCCTTTTTTCACGGAAGAAGAGGCCGAAGAAAAATTGATCACATCGGCTGAGAGCCTTTTTTCGGCGAGTTCAAAACTCAGTTTGGTGCGTGTACTGTTTTCAAAAAACAGGTTTGCGATGGTGATGTCCCGCAGGCTGGGCACTTTTTTGATTGGACGGTTGATGACTTCCTTAAAGTTGTCGGCCGTGGTAAAAATATTTTCAATGTCTTCCTTCTGAAGGTCTTTAATTCCGAGTAGGTGTTTCACGCTCAGACTGCTCATGGTTGTTGCGGGGTGGAAAAAAGTGTTACTTGATCGATGCCTTCCGTTTCAATCCAATCGACCGTGACGCGCTCGCTGGAAATGCTGTCAACCATGCGACCTGTATAATTGGCCTGCACCGGCAAATGGCGGCTAAATCGCCGGTCGATGAGCACGAGCAGCTCCACCCTTTTTGGTCGACCGAAAGCCATCAGCGCATCAAGTCCTGCGCGAATAGTACGCCCTGTGAAAAGCACATCGTCCACCAATACCACATTGAGATCTTCGATGACAAAATCCACCTGGGTTTCACTTGGGATGGGTGGCACTGCCTTCCGGCGAAAATCATCGCGGTGAAAGGTGATATCCAGCGCACCGTGTCGGATATTGCTCAGCCCGGTGAGTTCTTCCAGCTTTTTTACAATCCTGTCTGCGAGATATACGCCCCGGGGCTGCAATCCAATGATAGCGGTATTGGCAAAATCACCATGATTCTCGATCAACTGATGACAAAGTCGGGTGATGGTGATGGAAAGTTGGGTGCTATTTAGAAGCTCGACCGGATTCATTTGCGGCGTTAAAGATAGTAGAAGTGCAGGAATGGGGATATGGTGATTTTAGATTTATCAAAACGGAGTGAATTTTATTTCAAACCGCGCAAAGTATGAATATCCAAATGTTGCATTTCACTCTACTGTCAATAGGAACGAAATCCATCATTTTTTGAATATGATTATCCTACATTATTCCACTGCTTATGATAAGATGGGAGAATGGAATTTGCCGTCTGACGCAATATGGACCTTATTTATCAATCATGCTTCTTAATATCTCCGGTTTCGAGACATCTCGATACATTTTTCAGGCTCTTGCACCTGCGTCAAAGTGGAACTTCGGGTAAGCCTGAAAAACACGCGATGTGACCACCATATAAATTAATGTAAATATTTGAAGATTACTCGCAAGGGTCACATCGCGTGTTTTTTGACGAAGCTTAGCGGAGTCTAAAAATGTATCGAGATGCTTTCGAAATTTTATGTAAGTGTTTATGCTGCATTTACTTCATATGGTAAAACAGCGGATAATTACATTTTTCAAAATCCGCATACTTTTTCAATGATTATCTCTAATAAATGGTCCATTCACTCCTCCTTCATCCCACAAATCAATTTTTTGTCTCAAACCATTGCCCATATTGAATGGAATGAGTTTTAAATGCTGTAATCTGCCAATGATAACTCCAGCAGGGGTTCTGAATTTTTCAGCAAACTCATAGATTACTTCTTCGGTAAACGGCGCTGCATCAATAATTTTCTGCAATTCGCCTTCAGTCAATAATATTTTAGCAGCAAAAGCATTGGCTTCTTCTTCTTTCTCCTGGTCTATTTTCGTTCCTTCTACATTTTCTAAGAAAATGTCCTTTTTGCCGTGCAAAATGATGTGGGCTGCTTCATGAAAAAAAGTAAACCAAAAATGGTC
>JBBSDD010000397.1:0-3484 GCA_038249755.1 Flavobacteriales bacterium
ACCTCGACTCCTTCTACCAAGGTATCGCCAATGGGAGGGAAGTTCACTGCAGGTGGGTTTGCCTTGTCAAACCGCACAGAGAGTTTGATCACAGCTTGTTCGCCAATCCTGATCTTGTCTCTGTCGATCACAGCGCTTGCATCCTGTCCCTGCGCGAAAAACGCCAGGAAAAGCAACAGGATAAGACTATATGTCGTCAAAGCGAAGTTTTTCATTTAATTTCTTTTGCTAAAAAGATTTCGCAAAGGCGCTATATAGGATTCATGTGTGCCAATTGTGGCAAGATCAACTCCAGCACGTTTGCATGCCTGTGCGGCAAAAAACATCCGATCCTGCGCATTTTTCGCGTAAGCGAGCCGCACACTTTTAGCGCTCGTATTCACCCAGCGAACTTCATTTGTTTCCGGATCTACGAATTGAACCAAACCCAAATCCGGCATTTCGCGCTCCCGCTGATCGTAAATCTGCAGGGCTACGAGGTCGTGTTTTTTATTCGCCAGTTTCAATGGATCTTCGTAATTCTGATCCATAAAATCACTAATCAAAAAAGCAATGCTACGCTTTTTTACGACGTTGTTTAAAAACCTCAACGCATGGCCGATGTTGGTGCCCTGGCTCTGAGGCTTCAGTTCTATTAATTCCCGGATAATCCGAAGAATGTGCGATTTGCCCTTCTTGGGCGGGATATATTTTTCAATCGTCTCACTGAAAAAGATGACGCCGATCTTGTCATTGTTGGTAATGGCCGAAAAGGCGAGTACAGCGCAGATTTCTGTGATGATTCCTTTCTTCAATTGATCGCGGGTACCAAAACTATCAGACTGGGATATATCAACCACCAATATCACGGTGAGCTCGCGCTCTTCTTCAAATATTTTGACGTAAGGATGTCCAAATCGCGCGGTTACATTCCAATCGATGGTGCGCACTTCGTCGCCGACAGCATATTCACGCACTTCGCTGAAGGCCATACCACGCCCCTTGAACGCCGAATGATACTCTCCGGAAAATATCTGATTGGAGAGACCTTTGGTCTTGAGTTCAATGCGTCTAACTTTCTTTAAAAGCTCTGCGGTATCCGTGGCCATAAATACTGTCAGGGAACTTCTACGGTGTTTAATACTTTATTAATCACATCTTCCACCTTTACATTTTCAGCTTCAGCTTCGTATGTGAGCCCGATGCGGTGGCGCATCACGTCCGTAGCCACTGCCCTCACGTCTTCTGGAATTACATAACCTCGTCGGTTGAGAAAGGCATATGTCTTGGCAGCCATGGCCATGCTGATGCTGGCACGGGGAGAAGCACCAAATCCGATAAGTTCTTTAAGCTCCTTGAGTTTGTATGCTTCGGGTTGACGGGTGGCATATACCAGATCCACAATATATCGCTCGATTTTCTCGTCCATGTAAACCTCCCGCACAGTGTGACGTGCGCGAAGAATATCATCTGAACTCACCACTGCCCGCGGAGTTGGATAAGGCGCTGACGATACATTGCTCCTGATGATCAGGCTTTCCTCTTCGCGGAGTGGATAGTCGAGCACGACTTTCAACATAAAACGGTCGACCTGTGCTTCGGGCAGGGGATAGGTTCCTTCCTGCTCGATGGGGTTTTGGGTGGCCAAGACCATAAAAGGCTCGGGCAATTTAAATGTTTCACCACCAATGGTGACCTGCCGCTCCTGCATGGCTTCGAGCAAGGCGCTCTGCACTTTTGCCGGGGCGCGGTTGATCTCATCCGCCAAAACGAAGTTGGCGAAAATCGGACCGCGCTTTACAGCGAAATCCTGATTTTTAGGATTGTATATCATGGTGCCTACCACATCGGCAGGGAGGAGATCGGGCGTGAATTGTATCCTGCTGAAATCAACATGGATACAACCGGAAAGCGCTTTGATGGCAAGGGTTTTGGCCAGGCCGGGCACACCTTCGAGTAGAATGTGTCCATTGGCGAGCAAAGCGATAAGCAATTTTTCAACCATGTCTTTTTGGCCGACAATTACTTTTTCCATTTCTAAAGTAAGCAACTCGATAAACGCGCTTTCCTGCTGAATCTTTGCATTCAGTGCTTTGATGTCTACTTGCGAGGAAGGGGATACACTTGCTGTACCACTTGAAAAATCACCTGGTGTCTCTAAATTCATACGGCAAATTTACGGTTGAAGAAGGATAAACAATCTCTTTTGGGAAGAAATGCAAAAACTCATTTCATTTTAACGGCAAATGTGACAATATTGGATTGGCATGCAGGGTAGATCGCAGTTAAAAGATGTTAATCATTTTTTTGTGGTAAAATCCTGATTTTTCGCATATTTCGCTTCGAAAAGCGGGGTTTCTGTTTGAGTATTTTAACAGAAAAAAATTTATTTTCATGATGTCATTTTGTGAAAAAAGTATGGGTGTCCAATGAGTTCGCACCAATCCCCTTACCAACTCCGTGATCTATCATCACTCCCTTCTCGCAGGCCTGCGCACCCATTCTGCCGCGCATGCTGCGTGGCAAGCTGTGGAGACGCTTTGCGCCGTTCAGTTGGGTCGCTGATTCGCAGCGGGTGAAGACCATGAAGAGCTGCAGGCAGCTTGAAGCGCATGGGTCGCTGCTTCGCAGCATCGCTTCTTTTTAACATGAATGGCAACCCAACATGATATGAGGTGCTGCCATTCGCTTAAAGAGCCGGGTCATATGCTCGAAATGAATTCAGACCATGAAGTTATTTTGGTTTGGCTAATCTTACCCAGAATCAATAAGTCTGAATCACCGGTAACCAAGAAATCTACTTTGCCATCTATGGAAAGACTGAGCAAAAAGTTATCTTTTTTATCTCTGCAAATGTCTATTTTTGTCGCCACTTTTATTAATTCTCCAAATGCTTCAATTTGATTTAAAAGTGCATTGACATCTGCCTTCTTAAAAAATTTCCTGAATTTTGGTCTGTTTGAAACATCCAAAAACTCCTCCATTAACTCTGTAGAGAAAATCAGCGTTATATTTCCGGATTCAAGGAGAAAATCCAATTCTGGTTGTCTTTTCGAGATCAAATAACTAATCCAAATATTGGTGTCTAAAATGACTCTTTTACTTTTCATAACGCGCCTTGCGCACGGCTTCAACCTCTGCGGTAATTTCTTCGAAGGATGGAGCTTTATCAGCATTATTCCGAAACTTCTCAAGCAAGTCAGCAAAATCAGTATCTGATTTATCCTTTCTGATTCTTATTAAGTCCAGTTTGGCCAGGTCTTGCAAAAGTGCTTTGGCTTTGGGATTTAATATGTCTATTCTTATGGTTTCCATGTTTTTTATCTTATTCAAATATAGGATTATTATGATTGATTACTCAGTGAAGAACGCGGAAGGAGGGTGTATGGTGGGTCGCTGATTTGCAGCAACGGTTTTTTTAACATGAAGGACATGAAGGGATGAATGGAATGAAGGTTAGTCGACCCCCCCCCGAAACAACCCAGCACCGTGTAATCCCGCCGCG
>JBBSDD010000398.1:0-3479 GCA_038249755.1 Flavobacteriales bacterium
AAGTCATCGGCCGTGATTCGTAACCCCGCATACAAACCCGGAAGAAAACGCCGCATAAAAGTGAGTCTCAGCCTCGGATAATCCACACCATACAGTTCCTCGTAGTCCGGGTCGATTTCATTTCCCACACCAAAAAAGAAATAATTGTATTTGTAATAGCCGAGCTCGCCAAAAGCAGAATACTTCTCATCTGCCCACCACAACTGAAATGGCAGGTACAAAAGCAATTGATTTTCGAGCGTATAGGCTCCTCCAAGTTGGATTTGCGAAGGACGGGAATCAGTCCTTTCATCTGCAAATCGCCATGAATAAAATCCTGCTGCGCCGAAGCCCCAACGTGTTTCAGGCGTGAAAAATATAAGCGGAAGTCCGAAAATGGTGGATCTTTTCGTTTCTACCGAGTCAGAAACCTGGGCACTGACCTGCCAAGATTGGCAGGCCAGTAAGAGGATGAATAAATATTTCCCCATTTGCAATATATATCTCTGCGCTAAAATAAGTACCAGGGAATCTGTATGTACTTCATACGTCTCTCAAAGCAGCTCAGATTATATCACAAACGTAAAAATAGAAAAACTTTAATGAGAGAATACCTTGATGAGCGCATAAATTACGCCAGGCACAAAAAATAAGAGGGTAAGAACCAGGCTGATCCAGAATTCTGTACCAATTCCATATAACAATCCAACAGCCAACGGCGGAATAAGGATAGCAAGAATCACATAGAGGATGAGTGATTCATCCTGTAGTCCCGCAGACGATGATGACGACTTCATCTCCTTTCGGCTTTCACGCATTGAATTCCGCAAATCCCGTTTGGCTTCTTTCATAGAAGTGGCAGCTATTGGTGTTTTAGAATTTGTGAGATCTTGATTGTCCATTTTTTTAGAAGTACCGGTTGTCTTAACTGGAATCGCCCGTGCAGTCAAATCAGCCTCCGTAATTTTAGCGGTGGTCGAAGCAGACATATCCAAAGATTGAACATGATGACTCTCTGGTTTGGAATCATTGATAACGTTTGGTTTAATTTCCGCCACAAAAACATCAGCGGATTTTTTTTCATTTTTTTGACGAAAGTCGACGTGATACCCTTTTGTATATTTTCTTTTTTTGACAATTGAATTGCTGCTCAAATCAGAACTGGTGCTGCATGAGGAGAAAATAGCGGCAACAAAAAGAATGGGCAAAATGCGTAGTAGGTTTGTTTTCATGGGATTTAGGTTAAAGATTTAATAGTTCGAAACTAGCTTAATAATCCCGGCAAACCTTATCAAATCAATAGTTTTAACAATCTCCAACATTTCAGACCATCTTACCTTTATTTAAGACTCATCTGAACGGTCCCAATCTCATCGTGCGGAAGATCCAAATCAGCCATTTCTTCACTTGTAAAGCGTCCACGTTTCATTTGAAAACCGACGTCATATTGAATTTCATTAGAAAAAAATCGCTCCGGGGCTTCGGCAACGGGCTTTGTCCCCGACTGACACGGGCTTCAGCTCTTCTTTGCTTCTTTGCTCCTTTAAACTTTAGGTCTCTGCGCGGATTATCTTAACTCAAGTTTTAAGACCCGGTTGAAGCTTGATTTCAACTACCTTTAACCCTTTTATTCTGTATGGGAACCCTCATCGTCTATTTAACTGTTTCAATTGTTATTTCTTTTTTATGTTCTATATGGGAAGCCGTATTGCTGAGCATAACCCCTTCTTACATCAAACGAAAGCAGCAGGAGGATCCAGTCATGGGCCAGTACATGGCAAAACTCAAAAATGATATCGACAAACCACTATCTGCCATACTTTCGTTGAATACCATTGCCCATACGGCGGGCGCAATCGGTGTGGGTGCACAGGCCACCATCTTGCTCGGAACAACGTACTTTAATTTATTGGGTATTCAGGTGAGCTATACCTCGGTAGTTGCTGCGGGCATGACGCTTGCTATTTTATTTCTTTCTGAGATTATCCCAAAAACTCTGGGCGCAAACAATTGGAAAACGCTCGCTCCCTCCACGGTCAGAGGCTTGCGCATTTTGATGTTTGTGCTGGCCCCGTTCGTATGGTTGAGTAACCTACTCACCCGAATGCTCAAAAATGACAAGGACAAAAGCGTTTTTTCAAGAAGAGATTTTGCTGCAATGGCTGATGTAGCCGGTGAAAGTGGTCAAATTAATAAAAGCGATCACACATTGATTAAAAACGTATTGGTTTTTGATGATTTGAAAGCAGAAGATGTTATGACACCACGGACGGTGATGGTGATGGCTGAAGAGAATCAAACTTTGAAGGAATTTTACGATAACCACAAAGATCTCCGGTTTTCACGTATTCCACTTTTCAATGAAAACCGCGATTCAGTAACCGGTGTTTTATTGAAGGATGAACTGCTCTCTCAACTTGTGGAAGGAAATCTTGACAAGCCCCTACACAGTATTCGTCGTGAAGTGGCAGTGATCGTTGAGTCTATGTCTCTTCGCAAGGTTTTCACAAAAATGAACGAAAACCGGGATCACATGGCAGTAGTGGTGGACGAGTATGGTGGATTGCAAGGATTGGTTTCTCTCGAAGATATCTTTGAAACGCTCTTCGGACTTGAAATTATGGATGAAACAGATTCCGTCTCAGACCTTCAGCAATTCGCGCGGCAGCAATGGGAAACCCGGGCGAGAAAACTGGGATTGATCGAATAGATCTGGATTTTCAGATTTCTTTCCAGTAATTTTAAATCTCCTTCGATTTCCTCAAAAAAAAAGCCCAAAACGAGATGATCTCAGTTTTGGGCTTCGTTTATTTTATTGAAAGTACATTTACATCCTTCTTCTCTTTGGCTTTTCAAATCCACCTTTGCGGTCTGAAGAGCCACCCCTGTTTGAACTCCGATCCGCGCCGCGCTCACCAGATCGTCTTTCAAATCTCGGTTCAGCATCAGATGAGCGTCTTTCAAATCTCGGTTCATCATCAGATGATCGTCTTTCAAACCTCGGTTGATCATCAGGTGATCGTTCAAAACGTGATTTCATATCACCACCTTCTTCAGCCTTGTTCACTTTGAGTTTCCGGCTGCCGAATTGGTAACCATTCAAAGCTTTGCTCACCATCTGTGCGTTGCTCGTCTCCACACCGATTATCGTCTTGTCACTTTTGATGTCAATGCGCCCAAATTGGATAGAATTGTCACCCGTGGCTTCATTGATCAACCCCATCAGACGGTTTGGTTTGATGTTTTGGGTTGCACCCACATTGATTTCGAGATCGGTAAAATTGGCATTGCTGCGACGGCGTTCAGGTTTTTCCTCCGGTCGGTCAAAATCCCTGGCCTTGGTATAATCCCTTTCTGAGCGGCTGTTGCGATCTCCACCGGAACTGCGGTTGTTTTCTCTTTCGGTAGAATATGCACGTGCGGGACGAGCACCTTCTCTCCCACCTCTGCCCCTGTCTGATGAAGCATTGCGATCAGAACTACGCACTGATCCACGATCA
>JBBSDD010000399.1:0-3468 GCA_038249755.1 Flavobacteriales bacterium
CAAAAAATCAGATGAAATATCAAAAATCGTTAGAGCTTTAATAAAATCTCTAAACAACAAAAAAAACACTCCATAAAATCTTTATAGGACCTCACCCCTTAGCACTTACCCCTTACTACTTGCACCTTACCCCTTACTAATTACGCCTTACTCCTTACGCCTTACCCCTTAATCCTTAGGCCTTGCGCCTTACTACTTACCCCTTACGCCTTACCCCTAATTCTCTTCCAGATTTTTAATCCTGCCCTCGAGTCGTTCCAAAGATTCGGCAAGCCGGAGCTGAACGATTTCCGGTTTTTCAGAAAGTAAATCGAGGTTAAAATGGACGGCACCAAAGGCCTTCCAAATTTCAAGAACATCATCCATGTCGATCTGGTAGGATTTGAAATCGGGATTGTCGGAGCTGAGTTCAAGTCTTTTTCCGTTTTCAACTGGTTTCACCCTTTTGAATACGATTCCATCCCGCTTTGTGAGCAGAATGTATCTCGCCGCTGGTTTTATTTGGGTCCAGTCCTGCTCATAACGTGTGATAATATATGTACCGGGCAAAAGCGGCAACATGCTGTCACCTTCGATCTGAAATATGCGGTACGACTGGTCAGGGGCCATTTCCGGAAAAGGCATATTGAAGCTCTGCAAGGCGGTGATGTAGTCTACGTCGCCAAAACCGTTGAGATATCCCGCAGCAGCTTTCAGCGGTACCAAGGTCGCGCGCTCCTTCTCATTTGCCGCATCGACGACGATGGACAAAATGCGCAGATTTCGACCAGTGATATCTTTTGCTTTTTCACCCGAAGCCAAATCTTTATTGAGCAAATCATCGATACTGCAATTGAAAAACTGGGCAATCATCTGTAAATTCTGAAGCTTTGGTTCCGCGCGGCCCTCTTCGTAAGCACCCACCACCGGCCGGTTGAGACCAAGGCGCACAGCAAGTTCAGCCTGGGTGAGGCCGGCCTGCTTGCGCAAAAATCGAATATTGCCACGGAGATTCATGCCTGCATTTTTGATCTGGCTAATTTATCGAGAATTCTTGGATTCATTGCATTGATCAATAAAACCGATTGGTATCATGTAATTGTCGATGCGATGCGCGTCGATATCGCACATCGAATCGCTTAACTTTGACGCATGGATTTCTTTTCCTTTTTCAGACCTGCCCCTCCTTCCGATCCCGACCAAAAAAAACTCAGCATCCAGGAAAGGCTGAGCGCTTTTAAAAATCTGCCGCGGTTTTTTCGAATGATCTGGGATACCAGTCCATCAATGACCATCGGCAATGTGGCACTGCGCATCATAAAAGCCGCGATACCCGTAGTGATGTTGTGGATCGGCAAACTCATTATCGATGAAATCATCCTGCAAATCGAAGCGACCGATCCCTCCTACCGCCTGATCTGGATTTACCTCGCCATGGAATTTGGCCTGGCCATTTTCAGCGACATTACCAACCGGGGCATTACTTTTTTGGATGGTCAATTGGGAGATTTGTTCAGCAATCAGACTTCCGTCAAATTGATTCAACATGCGGCGACATTGGACTTGAATCAATTTGAAGACAGCAAATTTTACGACAAACTCGAAAGAGCACGCCGGCAAACCACCAGCCGCAGTGTGCTGATGAGTCAGGTGCTCACGCAAGCGCAGGACATCATCACCATTGGATTTTTTGCGGTTGGTATCATCGCCTTCAAACCGATTCTGATCGTGATATTAATCATTGCCATCATCCCCTCCTTTTTGGGGGAAACCCGGTTTAGCGAAGCTAGTTACAGTCTCACGCGCAACTGGACTCCGCAGCGTCGCGAACTCGATTACCTGCGCTTTATCGGCGCCAGCGACGAAACGGCCAAAGAGGTAAAAATATTCGGACTCCAGGATTTTATCAGCAAACGCTTTGAACGACTCGCCGATTCATATTACAAAGCCAACCGCAGACTCGCGATTTCACGCGCTTTCTGGGGAAGTGCGCTGTCCATTATCGGAACTGCGGCCTATTACGGGGCGTACGTCTATATCGTTGTCGACACCGTAAGCGGGTCAATCAGTGTCGGTCAACTTACCTTTTTGGCAGGTTCATTTTTGCAAATGCGCAACATGCTGCAAGGCATTATGAATCGTTTTAGTGGCATCGCCGAAAGCGCACTTTATCTCCAGGATTTGTTTGATTTTTTTGAGATCAGGCCTGAAATCAAAGAATCCAATGCATTACTTGCTCTGCCTGTTCCTATTCGTGAGGGTTTCGTATTTGAAAATGTAGGATTCAAATATCGCGGCAGTGAAAACTGGTCACTGAGAAATCTGAGCTTTCACCTTCGGGCGGGAGAAAAACTCGCGTTGGTAGGTGAAAATGGCGCCGGCAAAACCACGTTGGTGAAATTACTGGCGCGGCTCTACGAACCCACTGAAGGCCGGATATTGCTCGATGGGGTTGACTTGAGAGAATACAGTCTTACCGATTTGCGCAAAAATGTCAGCATCATATTTCAGGATTACATGAAATTTCAAATGCAGGCCGGAGAAAATATCGCTGTGGGCGACATCGAAAACATCAAAGACGACCAGAAAATTGGTGAGAGTGCGTTGAAAAGTCTAGCCAGCACGGTAATCGACAAATTACCAGGTGGATACCAACAAGTGCTCGGTCGGCGATTTATGGGTGGCGTGGAGCTCAGCGGTGGTGAATGGCAGAAAATAGCGCTGGCACGGGCCTATATGGGCGACAGTCAGTTGATGATCCTGGATGAACCCACGAGTGCCCTTGACGCGAGAGCCGAAAATGAGGTTTTCATCCGGTTTGCTGAACTCATGGTGGGTCGCACGGCTGTGCTCATCTCCCACCGGTTTTCAACGGTTCGTATGGCCGACAGAATTCTGTTTCTGGAAAATGGTCAAAAGCGCGAACTGGGCAGCCACAGCGAGTTGGTGGCGCAAGGTGGAAAATATGCGGCGCTCTTTGAACTACAGGCCAAGGGTTATCTGTAGGAGAAAAAACTATAAATCCTTTTTTTCGAATTCTTCTTCTGGTGGGCCAGCAATCGGCTCTTCAGGAAGATCGTCGGTCTTTTCTCTTTTAAAAACCTCACCGATACCTCTTCCAATTTTAAAAATTGTTTCGAGTCCCCGGGTTAGTGTACTAGGCGCAGTTTCGCCATAAGCTCCCGGAATTTCAACCGCGGAGTATTGTTGCGGATAGATCAGCGCCATGTTGGTCTCTTTGAAATATTTCTCGAGTTTAGTCACCATGTTATCCAGCACTGGCAAATAGGAAAGTGCACCTCTTCTGGAGGTAACGAGAATCAAGAGATCGTTATTGAGAATTTCACGCGAGAGAACGAGAAAATCATCCCATTCCTGAAATTCTTTAAAGATCATTTTTGACTCCAGTTTTTTCGCGCGCATTCGCTCTTTGAGGGAAGAATTGGTCACTGAATCTCCATAAAAAACAACGGAAACACTGAGTTCCTG
>JBBSDD010000400.1:0-3464 GCA_038249755.1 Flavobacteriales bacterium
TGCCAAGGCTGGCCACCTTTTTCTGTTCCTCTTTCAGCGCAGATTTGATCTTCGACTTGGCTTTTGCGGTTACCACATACCCCAGCCAATCTTCTTTTGCCTTTTGTTTCTTCGATGTAATAATCTCTATCTGGTCGCCACTTTTTAGCTTGTGACTCAGCGGCACAAGTTTTTGATTCACTTTCGCTCCGATGCATGTTTCCCCTACCTGGGAGTGAATTTCAAATGCGAAATCAAGCGCAGTGGCACCCGTCGGCAGCGACTTTAAATCGCCATTAGGCGTGAAGACAAATATCTCGTCGCTGAACAGATTGAGTTTAAAATCATCTATAAAATCGAAGGCCCCACTGTTGTTCGAATCCAGCATTTCGCGAATGCGTGACAACCAAATGTCAAGACTCGATTCCCCATCCTGTTGACCTTTGTATTTCCAGTGCGCTGCATAGCCCATTTCGGCTACTTCGTCCATTCGCCTTGAGCGGATTTGTACTTCCACCCACTTTCCGGTGGGGCTCATCACGGTGGTGTGCAATGACTCGTAGCCATTGGCTTTGGGAGTCGATATCCAGTCGCGCAAGCGATCCGGATTGGGTTGGTAAAAATCTGTGACAATGGAGTACACTTTCCAGGATTCGGCTTTTTCCATTTCCGGAGGGGTATCCAAAATAATCCGGATGGCGAACAGGTCGTATATCTCTTCAAAAGGAATATTCTTCTGGTATATCTTGTTCCAGATACTGTAGATCGATTTCGGTCGGCTTTTGATTTCGTATGTTAGATTTTCTTTATCCAGTGCCCGGGTGATCGGTAATATAAACTGGTTTATAAACCTGGTTCTTACTGCCTGACCTTTTTTGAGTTTTATCGCAATCTCTACATATTGTTCGGGCTCGGTGTATTTCAGAGCCAAATCTTCGAGCTCGGTTTTGATCGAATAAAGTCCCAACCGGTGCGCCAGTGGAGCAAACATGTACTGTGTTTCACTCGCTATCTTCAGCTGTTTTTCCCGCTTCATGGAGTCCAACGTGCGCATGTTGTGCAGCCTGTCGGCGAGTTTGATCAATATCACCCGCACATCGTCTGAGAGGGTGAGCAACATTTTCCGAAAGTTCTCAGCCTGAATGCTGGTGGTATTGTCGAAAATGTCAGAAATTTTGGTGAGTCCATCGATGATCTGCCGCACCTTCGGGCCAAATACATGTTCCACATCATCCAGCGTCAGCTCGGTGTCTTCTACCGTATCGTGGAGCAGCGCGCCGATGATGGCTGTGGTTCCGAGGCCTATTTCTTCAGCCACAATACGGGCGACAGCAATCGGGTGGTAAATGTAAGGTTCGCCAGATTTTCGGCGCATGTCTTTGTGTGCTTCAAGCGCCACATCAAAAGCCTTGCGAATCAGTTTTCGGTCTCCTGACGATTTTGAATGTTTTGAAATCCGCAACAGACTGCGGTAGCTCGAAAGAATCTCTTTCTTCTCCTTTTCAAGATCAATTTTTAGATTCATCTGTTTCGGCTCAATTTCACGGTTTATTGTTGGAATTTTTTTGCAGGTAAAACCTTCGTTCTTACTTCTCCAAACCCGATGCGCAACTGATTGTTTTGGCAATGTCCGCGCATGATAACCGTATCGCCGTCATTGATAAATTTGCGTTCAGATCCGTCTGGCATTTGCACTGGTTTTGTACCGCGCCAACTGATTTCAAGCATCGAGCCAAAACTGGAAGGTTCCTTTCCGGAAATGGTGCCCGAGGCAAGCATGTCCCCGCAGCGTATGTTGCAGCCGTTTATGGTATGATGGGCCAATTGTTGATTCATGTTCCAGTACATGTACTTATAGTTTGACCGACTGACGATTTTCTCCCCACCTTGCGTGTTTTCAGTGCCTTCCGGCAAAATGCCTACCTCGAGCTGAATATCGATATTCTTTTCACCTTCGTACTGCAGATAGGGCAACACAGGAGGATCCTGCGGTTCGCCTTTTACCCGAAAGGCGTCCAGCGCATCAAGGGTTACAATCCATGGCGAAACGGAAGAGGCGAAATTTTTCGCCAGAAATGGGCCGAGAGGTACGTATTCCCATTTTTGAATATCGCGCGCCGACCAGTCGTTGAAAATCAACATGCCGAAAATGTAATCTTCGGCTTCGCCCGTGGATATGACTTCTCCCAAGGGTTTTCCATCGAAAGTGACAAATGCCATTTCAAGCTCGAAATCAAGTAGCCGCGAAGGTCCAAAAACCGGCGGCTGGTTGTCATCCGGTCGGGTCTGACCGTTGGGCCGATGGATGGATTGTCCAGACACGATGATGGATGAACTTCTGCCATGGTAACCCACGGGAATGTGTTTCCAGTTGGGCAACAAGGCATTATCCGGATCGCGAAACATCGTTCCCACATTGGTGGCATGTTCGATACTTGAATAGAAATCCGTATAGTCACCCACTTCGACTGGCAAATGCATCGTCACCGCCGATTGACTTTTCAATATTTTGGCCCGATCCGTATCATTGTTTCGCAGTCTACTGTCTGTCAGGTCGAGCAGCTCGGCGAGCTTGTTACGCAAATTCCGTACAGCTACTTTCCCATTCTTCATCATGGGATTTAAGAAAGGACCGGCGAAATCGGTGCTTTTAAATCCCAGGTCGGTCAGGTAACCGCGGGTGTGCAGCTCATAAAGATCCAGAACGTGCTCTCCAATCGCAGTGCAAACGTGGTGATCGGATTCTGAATCGCTGTAAATGCCAAACGGCAAATTCTGTATGGGGAAATCGCTCAGGTCCGGCACAGGCACCCATGACTTTCTCTGCGGGTCGTTGGCAGGTATTTTCATAAAATTCTGGACTATTTTTCCATGACTTCAGCTTCCGCAAACAGCGGGAATCCATGCATCATGGCATTTACTTCAGATTTAATCTCAGAGAGTTTCTCCGGATTTTCTCTGTTGGTTAATGTGCGGTCAATGAGGTCAACAATTCCATCCATGTGTTTTTCGGTGAGACCACGTGTGGTTATCGCAGGTGTTCCAATGCGGATGCCACTCGTTACAAAGGGTGATTTATCATCAAAAGGCACCATGTTTTTATTGACAGTGATGTCGACTTTTATCAGGGTGTTTTCGGCTTCTTTTCCCGTTACATCTTTGGAGCGCAGATCGATGAGCATGCTGTGGTTGTCTGTGCCTCCAGAAATAACATGATATCCTCTTTTCACAAAGGCTTCAGCCATTTTTCGAGCATTGTCAATTACCTGTTTACTGTAGCTGCGGTATTCCGGAGTGAGTGCTTCGCCAAAAGCCACAGCCTTGGAAGCGATGACGTGTTCGAGCGGCCCACCCTGGGTACCGGGAAATACGGCAGAATCCAAGAGTGCTGACATGAGTCGGATTTCGCCTTTGGGATTTTTCAGTCCAAACGGATTGTCAAAATCTTTGCCCATCATGATGATACCACCCCGCGGGCCCCGCAA
>JBBSDD010000401.1:0-3459 GCA_038249755.1 Flavobacteriales bacterium
TGGCGCATTGTGGTAGGGCATTCGGGTTACTAGTGATACGAGCGGCAATGAAAGTCCAAATGAGAGCGGTTTTCCATTCCCCAGCAAGTAATTCAGTTGCGCTATACCATTTAGAGAAGCATAATTTATGATGCCAATATTCAAAAAACCGGGAGTGAAAGTAAGGCTTTCTTCAAGGCTACCACCCAGGTAAACTGATGTTTTGGCTGTAGCCCATTTTTTGATTTCATGGATGTAACCGATTTCCAGGTTGAATCCCATCTGGCTTAATTGAAGTTGATTTAATTCAGCGGTTTCATTCCCATAAATATCAGTTTCCCGAATATAAAAATCCAGATCCGGACCGGAAGCAGGTGAGAGATTTCCCATGAATGCATTCAGGTTGACGAAGAAAGTCCCCTTTTTCCAAATGTTCGAATATCCCAATTGAACATTGTACCGGAGCGATTCAAACATCCTTGGTGAGTACTGAAAATCCATCGTTTTCAGGTAAGTGGCACCTGCTTCTATCCGGAAGTGATTTTTCCGAAGCAGGGAATCTTCAATGGCCTGCGCATTTGTGCTTCCGGTGGAAAATACCATTCCCGTTACAGAAAGAAGAAGGAGAAAATTCCACTTCAAAACTGTGTTGGCCGTCTGGCGAATTTGAATTTTGACTTTTGCGTATTTGACCTGTGAAGGTGGCTGAGAAATCGCTGAATGAAGCATGATGTGATTATTTTTGGCTATTGCGGCCTTGCCGTTTGTTTTCATGAGATGAATATTTCTAGGGCAAATGTCTGCACAGCAATGCGCTTAGCACTTTACATATGTTAAATATCTCAAGTTTCTTTGATCCGGAGTTTTGGGTGAGCCTGAAAAATACCCGACGCGACCAGTCCCCGCTACCCATACCTGATGGACGAAAGCTGAATTAAATAATTGAATTGATTTTATTGAACGCCCGCCCGAATCCGGCTGAGGCTTACCTGGCTGGTGCCAATGTAGGAGGCGATATATTTCAATGGGCAACGTTTCAGTATGCCAGGATGTCTCTTTTGAACCAACTGGTACCTTTCGTTGGCCGAGTAAAAGCGAAGGGTTTCTACATCCTCTAGTCCTCTTAATATCACCAGAGATGAAAGCTTACGAGCTGCTCTTTCCAGATCGTGATGCCGGGCACAGCAGTCTTCAAATTCCTTGTAAGAAAAATAATGAATATCAGCATGCTCAATTAACTGTATGGCACTGTGGGAAGGCCTGTCATCAAAAAGACTGGGAACCGCACCAATAAACTGACCATCTATGGCAAAGTAGTACGTGACCTCTTCACCATCCCGATTATAATAGGCCCGTGCCAATCCTTTTTTGATAAAAAACAGTGTAGTCGCTTTTTTTCCGAAGTCCAGAAGCATGGTATTTTTGGGAAGGGTCTGCTGGTGGATGATGGAAGCAAAATCTTTCCGGCACGCTTCTGACAAAGGGTGCATCATCGCAAAGGCATCAATGTCCGGGTAATTATCCATGAACTATGAGCCAGGTTAATTTTCTCATACAACTCATATTTTAAATTTTTTGACATACTGAATACCAGGGTGAATGTACACTTTTCTTAAATTGGTTTTATATATATGCCAAACGATTGGGTGTCTGTCCAAAAAGTCCGCTATCTGCCTTCCGCCATGCCTTGAGATCGTTATAAACACTTGATCTCAAAGACATGGTTAGGGGATTAGCTATCAGGCTTTTGATCGAAGAGAGTTCGCACGGCTGACTCCACCTCCTGACTCTATTTACAGCCACCCACTATCGATTGTTGACCTTTCAGATGTCAGTTTTATATTTTCTTTTACACGACTGCAAGGTGCGCGTAACCTGGGCAATATGGTATGCCTCTATTTGGGAGATGTTGCAGAAAGTCGTTTATTTAGAATCTGAAAAATTATATCACCATTTAATCAAAATACAATGAGACAGAAACAATTAACAGGATTCACTTTGGCGCAATAGGAGTATGTCTGCATTGGCCTGTTCCAACTGTCATGGTCGTGGATAAAAATGGTACCATTCAGTTCGAATATATCAACCCCAATTACAACCAAGGAATAAGTGGGAAATGCTTTTGTCTGTTTTAGAAACACTAAAAAATGAATGATATAAATTCGAAAATTTTAAAATCAATCTTTGCGTGAATTACAGGCACAGCCATTATGACCGTAGTAATCTTGTTGGCGCTCATAATGGGCACGCCCAATATATCGCTGCCAGACATGCTTTCTGGAATGCTGGGAGTGCCCATTTTTGCCAGTTGGATCATGCGAGTCATCTCGAGGAATGGTGTGATTTGACTCCGACTTAGGGATAAGAAAACATGATCCTTTTTGAGATGAAACTTTACGCTCATCAACCCGGTTTTGTCACCATTTTTGGAAATGTGAGAATGTCGCAAATATCTTAGAATTTCATTTGAATATTAATAAAATCGGGTAGAAACAATTGGATGGCATAAGCATGCGTATTTCAAGGATTTCTTCCCACCCCAAACAATTCTTCTCCGTTAGCGATGTTTATGCAATTATTTTAACATCCGGATATTGCGCTTCAAATAATATTCCCTACCTTGCCGACTCTTACCCGCTAACCACGCTTGACCTTGCGGGCAAATAACCAGAAATAACCAACTCTTATGGCCATCGGCCAACCACATACGCAAGCGCAATCGCACCCGCAATGCCTCCTTTCTATAAAGGGGTGCTGCAAAATTCCACACGCCATGAAAAATCTTCGATTGTTTAGGTCGCTTCCTGCGGCCCTGCTCTTTGTGCTCTTATGCCTGGGTGGGCATGCACAGGAAGTACATATCATTTCCGTAAACCAACCCGAACATCCGCTGCGGATTGATGCCGGACCCGATCAGGTGTACGATGGCCATACTGCCATTGTGCTGGGTGGCGAGCCCTCCGCTTTGGGTGGCTTTGGAGACTATACCTATCAATGGGAACCAACCGAATACCTCGACGATGCCACTATTGCCAATCCAACGGTGATCAATCTGGATGGCCCCATGACCTTTACCCTGACGGTAAACGACCCCGGTGCACTGTGCAGCAAAGTGGCTGAGGTATCTGTGGGCTATGCTGCCCTTTCGGCAAATGACCTAACCAAGGACGACCTTCGGATATTTCCCAATCCATTTGTGGAAACGGTAAACCTCGAAAGCTCAAAAAAAATTGACGAAGTCCGTGTGACTGACATGACCGGGCAAATCATAGCTGTGCACCGCAACGTGCAGAGCACCAACTACCGCCTTGAAACCGATCCCCTCGCCATGGGGATGTATTTCTTCATCATCCGCTTCGCAGACGGAAGCACAACCATGAAAAAGCTATGCAAAATTCATTGAGAACACTCATCCTGATGGCCATCCTGCCCCTGGCAGGAGCCCTGCACGCGCAGATGAATGCGCATATTGTATGCGAA
>JBBSDD010000402.1:0-3458 GCA_038249755.1 Flavobacteriales bacterium
ATTTCGGCCAGCCGAAGCATTTCCAGTTCGGGCATGTCAATCAATTCCTGTCTTTCACGTTCGATGTCTGCTTTTTCGATATCGGTCTGCGAACTCACGGAAACATATTCTCCGGCAGCCATTGAGAGGGCGCCAGCCACCAATCCGGCCACGGTTGCCAGTATCACGGGTTCTCTGAATTCACTTGCCGCAGCAACCCCAATTGCCAGACTGGAAGTAGACAAGATGCCATCATTTGCACCCAAAACCACAGCGCGCAGCCAATTGCTGCGGTGCACGTAATGTTTGGCTAAATATTCGGATGTTGTGGTTGACATGAAAATATGGAGATCAACTTGATTTTTGCGGAAATGGCCCAAAGGTAACAAAGGTTGAGGGGTTGAGTTCAAATATTCTTGTTTTGACTGGCTGTTGGATTTACGATGTACCGATTTGGGATTTATGATTACGGGCACGTGTCCGCTTTACTCCGGCATGTTCGCTTTTAGCAGTAGTCGTGAGACTGATTGGACTTTTAGATGCGACATTCAGAGTCCATTTCACTCCCTTCACAGCTGCTTGAAGCCCTTCCCAAAAAGTGATCTTCATTTTTCTTCATCCCTTCATTCTTCATGTTATAAAAGTTTTTGGTTTTTAGTTTTTGGTTCTTGGTTTTTAGTTTTTGGTTTTTAGTTCTTGGTTTTTAGTTCTTTCCTGCCTTAAGGCAGTCAGCGTTTTTAGTTTATACGCTCCAAAGCTGCCTGCAGCTCTTCATTTTCTTCACTGGCGGCGCAGCCGCCAGTGCGCAAACTCCCTTTAATTTTCTTCCTCCCTTCATTTCATGTTAAAAAAAAAGCTGCCTGACCGCCGGTAGGCGGGCGAAGCAGCCGCCCATTAAAACCAATGACAGACTTCTTCAATTTCGCTTAAAAATCTATAAATCAATCTTTCATTCCCTTTCTGTAAATTCAAAATGACAACCACCCGGAATGACAGGACTCGGAATGTCTTCCGAAAAATTATATTTGTCCCTGGCATTGGGTTGTGCACTGCCCAATCTTTGTAGACATATTATTGCATCAGAATTAAACATGATTATGTAATGGGAAACAAAAAGAAAATTTCGCCGGAACAAACTGAACAATTAATTCAGACATTAAAAACCCGTTTTGAGAAAAACCGGCTTCACGGGAAGACTGGACCTTTAAATTTGGAATGCACTGAATGGTCTGAAATTCAATCAAAACTGGAATCAAATCCGAATAAACTTTGGTCATTGAATGAAATGGAAGAAACAGGTGGTGAACCGGAACTGGTGGAATACGATAAAAAAAAGAGTGAATTCATATTTTTCGACTGCTCAGCAGAAAGTCCAAAGGATCGAAGAAGTGTTTGTTACGATCGGGAAGCACTTGAATCCAGGAAAGTGAACAAACCAAAAAACAGCGCGCTGGGGATGGCTGCAGAAATGGGCATTGACCTATTGACAGAAGAACAATACCGCACCTTGCAAAAATTTAAAAAGTGTGACACGAAAACTTCCAGTTGGATTCAAACCCCAGCCGACATCAGGAAATTCGGCGGTGCCATTTTTGGCGATTGGCGCTACGGACACGTATTTGTTTATCACAATGGCCCGGAATCGTATTATGCCACGCGGGGTTTTCGGGGCGTATTAACCGTTTGAATATGACTGAGATTCTAAACTGACAAAAATAAATTCTTCTCAAACCCTTACCTGCATTTTCCCCGAGTCGATGAACAAAGTAATACGTCAAACTTTATTGGTTGCAAAGCCATTGAAAATTCCATTTATCTAAATAAAAAATTCCAAATAATATGCGTGATGATGGCAGTGATTTTTTTGACACCACCCCACCCCGACGCGGCACCCATTCTGTAAAATGGGATATGGCCGGAGATGAAAATCTCCTGCCGATGTGGGTGGCCGATATGGATTTTAAAACGGCACCAGCCATTCTTGAAGTCATTCAGAAACGCGCAGCCCATGGTGTTTTTGGTTATACGCTCACGCCCGATGATTTTTTTGATGCCATCATTGCGTGGTGGTCACGAAGGCATCAGGTCCACCTCCAACGCGCATGGATCGTACCCGTCGCCGGAATCCTGCCCGCTCTGTCGGCCATTATCCGCGCATTTTCCGAAAAGGGAGACCAGGTGCTGCTGCTCACGCCTGTCTACGACCATTTTTTCGCGACCATTCGCAATTGCGGACTTGGGGTGATTGAAAGCCCTTTAAAATATCAGTCGGGCTCCTACGCCATCGATTTTGATGATTTTGAAAAAAAAGCAGCCCATCCGGCCACGAAGTTTCTATTGCTGAGCAATCCGCACAATCCCACAGGAAGGGTGTGGACGCGGGAGGAATTGAGCCGCATCGCGGCGATTTGTTTGAAACATGGCGTCCTTGTGGTGAGCGATGAAATCCACGCAGATCTGGTGCATCACCCATTCCGACATTGCCCATTTGGTGCTCTGGGCGAAGCTTACGCAAAAAATGTGGTCACCTGCTGTTCGCCCAGCAAATCATTCAATCTGGCTGGTATCCAGGTGGGTTATCTCTTTTCAGAAAATGAAAAAATCCGGCAATCTGTGGAAGCAGTGCTTCAAATGCAGGATACCGTATTTTTAAATGTTTTTGCAGCCCCGGCCCTGGTGGCAGCCTATCGGGAAAGCGAAGGCTGGCTTGAATTATTGAAGGATTATATCTATCAAAATTATCTTTTCCTGAAAAATTATATGGCGCTGCATCTGCCTTCCATCCAAGTAACGCCGTTGGAAGCCACCTATCTGGTCTGGCTCGATATCCGATCGGTAAACATGCCTTGTGCTGAATTCACTGCAGCCCTCCACGCAGAAAAGCAACTTTGGCTAAATCCGGGAACCATGTATGGTGAAACAGGCGAAGGATTTTTGCGGATGAATATCGGTTGTCCCAGACCCATGCTGGAAGATGGACTGGAGAGATTGAGATTATTTGTGAATAAAAATTGAGGAGAAGGGCAAGGCTCCGAGCCTTGTCATTCCGACCGTAGGAGGAGTCTATCCATTCAAGGTAAAAGATTCTTCCTGACCGCTGGCAGGCGGGCGCTTCGCTCTGCGCGTCAAAACTCCGAGCCTTGTCACTCCGACCGCAGGAGGACGGGCTCCGCAGCATTTGCAATGCTGCGGAATCGTCGAAAGAAAATAAATTCCGTTAAGCGAAGACCCTACGGCCGCCGCATTGCAGCGGAGCGGAGGAGTCTGTCCATTCAATGTTAAGATGCTTCGCTTCGCTCTGCATGACAAAACTCCGGGCCTTGTCATTCCGACCGTAGGAGGAGTCTGTCCGTCCGATAATGAGATTCTTCGCTGCGCTCTGAATGACAAAGCTCGGAATTCTGTCTATACCATGTAAAAGCTCCGAGCCTTGTCACTCCGACCGTAGGAGGAGTCTGTTCATTCAGCGAGGTAGATTC
>JBBSDD010000403.1:0-3457 GCA_038249755.1 Flavobacteriales bacterium
AGAGATTCATACATAGCATCATATATACTCTTTTTCTCTTTGAAGTTTTCCTGCATATAATTGAATGTCGTTGGTAACTTATTATTTTTTTTATAATTATTATCTCGTGATTTATATATATCTTCTGCTGAAGATACATCCTTATCTTGTATCATTTGAGAAATTAGGTATTTCATTTGACATATATCACCGTACTTCCGATGCCCTGCACCACCGCACGGCGCAAGATTTCTTCCTCAAACTTCTCGGGAAGGGATCCTTGGAAGTGAAAGCCTCGGAGCAATATTTTGATCCGGAAGCGCAACAGTTTTTGGCCGACAGGTATATCATCGGTACCTGTCCGAAATGCGGTTTTGAAAACGCTTATGGCGATCAGTGTGAGAATTGCGGCAGCACGCTGAGTCCGCAAGATCTGATCAATCCACGGTCAACTTTGAGCGGCGCCACCCCCGTGTTGCGCGAAACTTCCCATTGGTATTTGCCTATGGAGCGCCACGAAAACTGGTTGCGGGAATGGATCACTACGGGAACCCTTGACGGGAAACCGCACCACGATCCGGCGGAGTGGAAAAAACAAGTGCTTGGTCAGTGCAAATCCTGGATTGACGGGGGTTTACAAGGCAGGGCAATGACCCGCGACCTCGATTGGGGAGTGCCGGTGCCACTTCCCGATGCGCCGGGAAAAGTGCTTTATGTCTGGCTCGATGCGCCCATCGGTTATATCAGCGCCACCAAAGCCTGGGCAGAAGAAACGGGCAATGACTGGAAGCCTTACTGGCAAAGTCCGGATACCAAACTGATCCATTTCCTGGCAAAGGACAACATCGTTTTTCACTGCATTATATTTCCAATCATATTAAAGGAATACGGCGACTTCATCCTTCCCGACAATGTACCCGCCAATGAGTTTTTGAACCTCGAGGGAAAAAAAATCAGCACCTCGCGCAACTGGGCTGTTTGGCTGCATGAGTATCTCGAAGATTTTCCCGGAAAGGAAGACGAACTGCGCTACGTGCTGAATTCCATCGCACCGGAATTTCGTGACAGCGAGTTTACCTGGGCCGATTATCAGGCGCGGGTCAACAACGAGTTGGTCGCCATTCTCGGCAATTTTGTAAACCGCACGCTTGTGCTTACCCACAAGTTTTTTGACGGAATTGTGCCCTCCGCAGCGGGTGTGAATCTCAATGAACTGCACGCCATCGATGTGTCGCAGGCCATCACCCATGCCCACACCGAAGTGGCCGGATATATCGAACAATACCGGTTTCGGGATGCGCAGGCGGCGATGATGAACCTGGCCCGCGCCGGAAACAAAATCCTGACAGAAACCGAACCGTGGAAACTCGCCAAAACCGATATGGACAAAGCTGCTGCAGTGATCAATATTTGTTTGCAGGTGGCAGCGCACCTCACTGTGGTCGCAGATCCATTTCTTCCGCGCACGGCTCAACGGCTGCGCGCGATGTTGAACCTGCCATTGGTCGACTGGGAAACCGCGGGCAACCTGCTTCCGGATGGGCATCAGATCAATGCGCCTGAACTGCTTTACCAGCGCATCGAAGATGAAGAAATGGCGCTGCAAGTCGAAAAACTCCGGGCCTCAGCCGCTGAAAACCAACCCAAAGATATTGTTCACATGCCACAAAAATCTGCCATTGCTTTTGATGATTTCATGAAAATGGACATCCGCACCGCCACGATTCTGGAAGCAGAGCGGGTGCCCAAAACCGACAAATTGCTCAAAATGAAACTCGATACCGGACTCGATCAGCGCACGGTGGTGTCGGGCATTGCCGAATACTACGACCCCAAAGATCTGCCCGGAAGGCAGGTTTCTATCCTGATGAACCTCGAGCCGCGGAAAATCAAGGGCATCGAATCGCAAGGGATGATCCTGATGGCTGAGGATGCCAATGGAAAGCTCACTTTTGTGCGGCCGGATGAGTCCATTGGTAACGGTGCCACCGTCCGGTAATAATCCGCAAAGATTCTTATTTTTGCACCCCTTTTCAGGCCCCGTAGTTCAATGGATAGAATGGAAGTTTCCTAAACTTTAGATATGAGTTCGATTCTCGTCGGGGCCACCATTTTTTAAAAGACCTTTTTGATCCGTCAATCAGGTCTTTTTGATTTTGAATGGTTTTTGTTCTAAATCCGGGTCCTATTTTAATTTGTATCCTTTGCGAATTACGTTCTGTACCGCAGCAATTTGGCCGGAACTCCGGCATAGATCCCGTTTACTTCATAGGTTACGGACTTGCTCAGAACCGAATTTGCTCCGACGATGGCGCCTTCCGGCAAATGCACACCCATCAGGATGGTGGAATTGGCTCCGATGCCTACCCCGCGACCGATGTGGATCGGAGCGGAGTCGGAGGGTTGTTTTACCGCGAGTTCGTGGGCTGATAATTGATGAAAAGAGCCGCGAATGCCAGTGTTTTCGGCTATGCTCACCCAATCACCAATTGCGATTTCGGTTAGGGTGGCGAGAACCACCCTGTCGCTGAGAAACACGTTGTTGCCAATGTGCAATTTTGCGCCTTCGGGAATTTCGAAAGTCACATCTTTTCCAAAGGTGACATTGTCGCCAAGGGTAAAATTTCCGGAAGGATAGAGTCGGAAAACCGGCCAGCCGGCGGCCCTCAGCCCTTTGCCAACCTTGCAGCCCATACTTGTCAGCAATAAGGTGATGCACTTTCCACGAAAGCGCATGTTAGCGGCTTTCAAATAAGTCATGATTTTGGAAACTATCGCCATCTCCTCTCTATTTTTCTGTTTACCCAATCTTCCCTTCCCGTCAATCGCGCCAGACCAAATACAATTTTTCTAACTGCGATTTTCAACCGGCATTTCCACAACAAGACCATCGTTTTTGTGGCGGTTCCCGTTTTGTTGAGTCGCTGGATTTCGACTGCTTCGCTGTATGTGCCGCAGCCCGCATTGCTGGCGCCGCCCAGAGAAAATACCGCCAGGGCCTTGTCGATGTGGTGAAAAGCCAGCCCTTTTTGCCATAGCCGAAGAAACAGGTCGTAATCGGCTGCCAGTCTGTACCGCGTGGTGTAACCGCCGGCCGCCTGAAATTCGGTCCGCTTCACAAAACTCGTCGGATGAAATATGCCCATCCCTTGTGGCATGAAGCCCGGATTTGGTTTTTCTTCCCGGTGGAAAACGGTACCGTTAATCTCCCGTTCCTTTACCATGTTTCCATGAAATACAGCAGCGGAATACGCATTGGCAGCTTCCGCCAAATGAGACAAGGTCTCTGAAAGGTACCTGTCATCCGCATTCAAAAAAGCGAGATATTCACCCCTCGCCAGGGCGGCCCCTTTGTTCATGGCGTCGTAAATTCCACCGTCAGGCTCACTGATCCATTGATCAACATCAGTATCGTAGGCTTGAAGAAGATCAATCGTTTGGTCAGTGGATGCCCCATCCACCACGATAAATTCAAAAT
>JBBSDD010000404.1:0-3456 GCA_038249755.1 Flavobacteriales bacterium
AAAATGGGCTGTGACACTGAACAAAAATTGAGCAAATCGCGCATCATCGCTCGTCTTTGTCAATCAACTTTCCTGAACTGTAATACCTGATCAGATGAAGTAAGATCAAGACGACCTGATTCCAGATTGAGCCAGTGCTCCTGTCCGTTCAGATGATCAAAAAACCGGCTGCGCGTCTCAGGCCGACATGCCGCATCGACATAATCGAATTCCTTGAAAAAGATGCGATCTCCCATGGATTCAAACTTTCCTGTGATTTCGCAGTCGCCATCAAAACCAACCAGGGTATTGGTGGCAAGATTGAATGCAAGGCGTGGTTTTCCTTTCGGAAAATTGGTATCCGGATTTTCAGGGCCTCCCCATGATTGTAACACGTAGATATCATTCAGGGCAGGATCATTCAAAAACAAACCACAACCTTTATACTGATTCACTGCACCTTCGCTGTCGCGATAAGTAAGCGAGACTTTATGAGAAAATTTCTCACCCGACATGGTATCCGTGCATGAATCATTGTGCGCCACCAAAGTCATATTGCCCTCCTCAAAGGCAAGTGGAAAAGTAAGGCTGTTCAGATCGGCAGGTTTGATGCCGGGAGAAAAGATGCCTTGAATGGTGTCAGCCCCAGGTCGGATGAAATGAAAAGTTTCATCTTCGTACAGACGAACATTCCAAAAGGGCTCATTGCCGACGGATTGAAACACCACGCCTTCGCGTCGCAAATTTTCCAACCGATTTTGTTGGACCAGCCAATGATCAGCGCGCGCATCTGCGATTTTAGGCGTGGAGGAAGAATCGGAGTCGGCGGAATGATCCCCGTGGTTTTGTTTGGGGCAACCCGAAAGCAAAACTGTGGTAAGAGATATAAACAGTGGTAGAATGTTGATAATGCCCATAAAGAAATCGTTTATCGATGGTGGTATCCCGGCTTATTCATGAACCCGATCTTGTTCAGCCATAATCATCATCTGGCAAAGATGGTAAAACCTGACGAAATATGCCTCCGGCCATTTTCCAAAAGTGATTTACAAAGCGAAAATTCAGATTGAAAATGTTAATATTGAACTTGTGCTTCACATTAATTTTCGGTTTAAGAGAAGAATAAGAATTTTTTTGGAAGGTCAACTGGACGAATGCCTTCGACCTCTACGTAATATTCTAAATTTGAGCTTCTTAAAATTTTGTTCTATATGATGATTGAATGTATATTAAACGCATATTTCGAGACAAATTCAAACAATGATTCATCCAAAAACCGAATTAAAATTTATCAGCAAAGAGGTGGGCTACGGTGTGGTCGCGACCGAATTCATACCTGCAGGTACCATCACCTGGGTGCTTGACAATCTCGACCGGACCTTTTCCCCCAAAGATGTGAACAATCTCGATCCTTTATATCAGGAAATTCTTGATACTTACTGTTTTAGAAACAACCAGGGACAATGGGTGCTCTGTTGGGACAATGCACGTTTCGTAAACCACAGTTTCAATTCGAATTGCATGTCGACTGCATATGATTTTGAAATCGCCATACGCGACATTCAACCTGGTGAGCAACTCACCGACGATTACGGTTATCTCAATATTTCTGAACCTTTCAGGGGTATTGACGAAGGCACCAAGCGCAAAACGGTTTATCCGGATGACCTGTTGAAGTACCACACAGTTTGGGACAAATTACTCATGCATGTGTTTCATCTTATTCCAAAACAGGACCAACCGCTTCTCAATTTAATTCCAAAAACAACCTGGGACAAAACGGTAAAAATCGCGGAAGGCAAGATGAAAATGGAATCCATCATCACCTGCCATTATCAGGACGGAAGCAAGGAAGCCATTTCTATGAATGGCCATGACAAAAGTCACATGGTAAAGACCAACTGATTTTTTTCTTTTGACTATTTACGAAAGCTGGCTGGTCGCCAGCTTTTTTTCTTTTGCCGCGGTTGCTGCCTCCCATTCCTCGGTGAAGTTTGTCAGATCCTCTTCCCTTCCGAAGAGGATCACTTCATCGCCCTCCACCATCATCGAATCGCCGTCGAGGTCTTTAATCAGCTTGCCGTGGCGAAGAATGCCGAGCACCCGCACTCGGTTGTCTTCCAAAAGGCCGGCTTCGCAGAGATGTTTGTTTGAAAAAGGACAGCGCTGACCAAGCACAAGTGTCCGCGTAGTCACTTTATTCAGCTCCACCAGATTGCGTTTGTATACGTGAAAAGAAGACCGGATGCTCGAATAAGTGTCTTTCCGGATCAAATCAACGAACTGATCGATCTCTTCTTCATTGACCAGAAACTGATTGAGTGCCCGGGCGAACACCTCAATCGATGTTTCAAATTGTTCACTGATGGCCTCGCTCGCACCGGCATGGAGCAGTTCCTCGCTTTGCGCAATCGTTTTGCAACGCACGATGATGTGCACGGTTTTGCAGATATCCCGCATATTGGAAACGATTCCGAGCGAAGCATCATGATCTGAAATGGCAATGACAGCCACGCGGGCGCGGTACACGTGCAACATTTCCAGGATGTGTGCATTGCTGGCGTCGCCAAAAATAATCGGTTCTTCTTTCAGCCGACCCTCGCGAACCGCATCAGCCCCCATATCGACGATTACATAAGGTATGTTGGCTTTTCGGGCCACCCGGGCGACATTTTTGCCGTTCAGGCCATACCCCACCACGATCATGTGACTACGCAAATCTCCAAGTACATCAGTTTCCACAGATACATCCACATGTTCTTTGTTTGGATCCAGTCGCGACATCGGCGATCGCATCATGCGGTGTGAAAGTTTATCAGCGTAGTCAAACAAAAATGGTGTAATGGCCATCGTAAGAATAGAAATGGATAAAAAGTACTGATAGGTTTGCTGATCAATCATCTGGTACTCCATGCCTGTAGCCGAAAGAATGAAGGCAAACTCACCGATCTGAAACATGTAAAAACCCACAATGATCCCGGTTTTGAGCGGATATTGCAGGATAAGAGTTGTAGCCACCAGGACCACGAATTTCAGAAGAAAAGCCCCTGCGGTGCACAGAAGGATGATCAGAATATGATCTTTGAGAAAATTCAGATCCAGGAGCATACCAATCGACACGAAAAAGAAGCTCGTAAATATTTCCCGGAAGGGAATAATCAAGCCGGTGGCCTGATGGCTGTATTCAGACTCGCTGATGCAAAGACCGGCCATAAAAGCGCCCAATGCGAGTGACAGGCCCAGCATAGATGTGACGTAAGCTACTGCAAAACATATCACGATAATGGTGATGAGAAAAAGCTCCCGGCTGCGCGTTCTGGCTATTTCGTGCAAAAGCCTCGGTACCAGATAGCGTGCGGAGACATAAACAAGTCCAATTACAAAAATGAACTTCCCGACCATGATGAGCAAAGAAGAAACAATGTCGCCTTCCTGACCGGAAAGGATGGGTGTGATGAGCATCATGGGCACCACGAT
>JBBSDD010000405.1:0-3456 GCA_038249755.1 Flavobacteriales bacterium
ATCACTCGATTGTTCCAAAAGAAATTTACGAACAAGCTTTTGAACTTTGCGAGAATATTGATCCAGCCGATACTGCTTTTGTAGCATTCTCTTTTTTTTTAAAATGTAAGATATGGACTGGAGATAAAAAGCTGGTAAATGGACTTCGCAAAAAAGGTTTTAAGAAAATAATTACTACCGGAGATTTATTTAAAGATTTTCTAATAAAAACCAATAAACGCGAAAGATACTACTTGCGCCAACAACTAAGATTTTGATCGGCCTACAAAGATTTGGATTAAAATTGTTACCCGCTGTCCGGCCAGCAGGTTGCCCCGTCTTCAACGAGGAAATTGTGTGTGATAAAAGCGTTTTTTTCTGAGCTATGGGGAAAGGGTCAAATGTATCGATGGCATGGAGCGGAATAAGTCGGTAGAGAATATCAAATCGCCTGACCGATCACTCCTGCGAATGCCACGGCAGACAACAACCGACATAACAGACCAGCCTACAAACTATATCAGCCGCGCTCAACAAACGCTATCTCCCAGCAGGGTATCGTCCTTCGGGATAAAGATTTTTGGTAGATTTGAAGATCGCGCTTCGGGAAAGGATTTCTTTGGGGATGACCAACTAGCGGTGGATTGCGCGAACGATTTACGCAAGTAGCCCAAGACATTCCGTTCCACCTGCAACATTGGAAAAATCACTGTTTTTGACTTAAAGACTGAAAATATGACTTCTCTTTCGTTGTATACTAAACTTGAGACTCTTACCTCTGAACTTAAAGAAGAAGCTAAAAACTTCATTGAGCAGCTTATAGATAAATCCAAAGATAAAAAGAAGGGTTCTAAGCAGAAGGAAAAGCTGCAGAGAAGAGTATTTGGAGCTTTAAAAGGTAAAATCCGGCTTTCAAAGGATTTCGACGCGCCTTTGGATGAATTTAAGTTGCGATAAAAATGAGTTTGAAAATATTGAGCTTTTATTAACTTAGAAGATCTGAAGCAGGAAATATTGAGAAATAATTTTGAAATTCTACCATTAGATTTTGAGCACAATCTTGGGTTGTTCCCACCCCCTCTTTTAACAAAAATGAACCCTAGGTCCCTGATTATTTAAGCTCAATCCACACCGGCACATGATCGCTCGATTTTTCCCACCCGCGCACATCGCGGTGCACACCGGCGTCGGTGAGCCTGTCCACCAACTTTGGACTGAGCAAAAAATGATCGATGCGCAGCCCGGCGTTTCTGCCAAAGGCATTCCGGAAATAATCATAAAAGGTATAAATCACATCGTAGGGATAAACGATCCGAATGGCATCGTTCCAGCCCTGGGCAATGAGCGCATTATACGCTGCGCGGGTTTCGGGACGAAAAAGCGCATCATCCACCCAGCGCTCAGGTTTGTACACATCTTTTTCTGTGGGTATCACATTGAAATCGCCGGTGATTACCACCGGAATATCGAGGGCCATCAATTCCTGCGCACGTAGATTGAGTCGGTCAAACCATTTGAGTTTGTAATCGAATTTGGGACCGGGAGCCGGATTGCCGTTGGGTAGGTAGAGACAGCATATGACAATTCCGTTGACTACCACTTCCAGATAGCGGCTTTGCAAATCGTCGGGATCGCCCGGAAGCCCGCGGACCACTTCTTCCATTTCATATTCGCGGGAAAGAATGGCCACGCCATTCCAGCTTTTCTGTCCGTGCCAGATGGCAGAATATCCCGCTTCTTCGATCTCCTTTTCGGGAAATTTATCATCGGGTGCCTTGAGTTCCTGCAGGCATACCACATCGGGAGATTCCTGCTCCAACCAGCGCAAAAGAACAGGCAATCGGGCGCGGATTCCATTGACATTGTAAGTGGCAATTTTCATAAAATGATTTTAAATCAACCCAAGATAGAAAGAATGTCGGAATTGCGGTGGCAAATGAAATGCTTTGCAAAATCAACCCCAACAGAAATAAACCTGTAACAAATCATTTTCAACATTCACCATCACACAAGAAATGTCCATTCATTGGAATTGTGAAAATTTCCCGATTCATTTGTTCCTTTTTCATTCATTATCGGTAATTTCGACATTCACGTAAGGAAATCAATTTTTACCAAAAATAAGAATTCATGCACAAGAGAGATTTTATCAAACTCACCGGGATGGTTGCCGCAGGCACGGTGATAGCTCCTACCCTCACCTTTTGCGGAAACGCACCAGAACCCGAAGTGAGTGAGACAGAAACGGATGAAGTCACCGCGACGGAATTTACGTTGCCCGTATTGCCTTATGCCTACGATGCGCTCGAACCACATATCGACGCACGCACCATGGAGATTCACCACTCGAAACACCACGCGGGCTACACCACCAAACTCAATGACGCGCTAGCGGGAAACAATGATTTTAAAGGCAAAACCATCAACGAAATTCTCGCTTCTCTGAAAGACAACGACGACCATACGGCCATTCGCAACAATGGCGGAGGTTACTACAACCACAAACTGTTTTGGGAAGTGATGGGACCCAACGGCGGAGGTGCGCCTACCGGAAATGTGGCAGAAGCTATCAACCAGAATTTTGGGTCGTACGATGCATTTAAAGAAGAATTCACCAAGGCTGCTTCAACTGTTTTTGGTTCCGGATGGGCCTGGCTATGCGCGGACGGCAGTAAGAAACTATACATTAGCGCCACGCCCAATCAGGACAATCCATTGATGAAAAATCTGGCCGAAAATCCCGGTACGCCAATCCTCGGACTGGACGTGTGGGAACATGCCTATTACCTAAAACACCAGAACAAACGTCCTGATTACATCGAGAACTTTTATAAAGTGATCAACTGGGATAAAGTGAATGAAAATCTTGCAGCGGTTTCTTGAATGGGGAATTGACACTTTATTCGTTTCACCAGCCTGCGGCCATCGTCGCTGCTTGTATTTTAAGCTATTCATGTATGGATCAACAATATTATACCTTGCCCGCGTTTTCTGGCGAATTTGTGAATGTGGTGGTTGAAATACCAGCCGGAGAGAATCTGAAATGGGAATACAATCCACGCTCCAATAAATTTGAAGTGGAAACGATTGATGGGCAAGAAAGACGCGTGCAGTTCCTGCCGTATCCGGGCAGTTACGGTTTTATCCCTTCCACGCTGATGGACAAAGAGCGCGGAGGTGATGGAGATGCATTGGATGTGCTCATTTTGTCTCAAAGAATTGAATCACAATCAGTGGTTGAAACCATCCCCATCGGTGTGATCAAACTTTTGGACCGCGGTGAAGCCGATGACAAGATTCTGGCCATTCCGCGTGATGAATCTTTGCGGCTCTCGACCTGCACTTCGCTAGCCTGCTTTCGCGAAAAACATCCCGGAATGATCGAAATCATCGAGCAGTGGTTTCAACACTACAAGGGAATTGGAAAGATGGAATTTCTGGGAACCCTCGGATCGGAAGAAGCCCTGGAAGACATTC
>JBBSDD010000406.1:0-3449 GCA_038249755.1 Flavobacteriales bacterium
AATTTGTAAAGGCATCGCAAATAGTCACATTGCTACTGATGGTAGCCGGTCTTTATGTTACGAAGTTCATGACTTCCATCAGCGGGGTATGGGAATTCATTCTGGAATGCGGCGCAGGATTGGGTCTTGTCCTTATTCTTCGCTGGTATTGGTGGCGGATCAACGCATGGAGTGAAAGTACAGCCACCAGTGCACCATTTGTCGCATTTGCACTTTCCCGGTTTGTTTTCGGGTGGAAATTTCCGGACAGCTATTTTTTCACGGTGGGATTTACCACCCTCGCATGGATCATTGTGACGTATGCCACTCAACCAGAAAGCAAACAGACCCTCGAACGTTTTTACCAGCAGGTAAGACCTGATGGATACTGGAAAATGTTTCAATCCAAAGAATCACAAACTTCAAACAATCTTTGGTCTTTGCTCGTATGCTGGCTGGCCTCAATCGCTATGACCTACGGTGTACTTTTCGCCACAGGGAAGATTATTTTTGGCGCTTACAAAGAGGCTGGAATATTTTTAGCAATCGTTTTGGTATCGGGATTGATTCTGGTGCGCACGCTTAAGCGAACAAGTGTATGGTCGTAACTAAACGCATATTTATCGGTGAACCGTTCAATTTTATCTACTTTCATACTACCCCTTAAAATTCAGAAATGAACGTATTCAAAAGTGCTTCTCACCGGTTTTATATGGTCATTGCCGCTGGAGTTTTGATTTCGTCCTGTGGCGAACAAAGTGTAAGGTCTTCAGATGAGATGTTGGACGTGGAGCTCGACAGCGCAAAGACCAGCATTATAAATGTTTCCGGCAAACTCTTCAGCATTCCTTCTCCCATTCAGACCGCAATTCTGATCCGGGATTCCAAATCGCCTTACGATAAATCGGTGTTGAACAACCCACAAAACGCGTCTAAATATCAGACGAATAGTTTGAAGGCCATCAATCTAGGCGTATTCGGTACGGAGATGGCCTACGCGTCGCTTTTCGACGATGGACAATCTGCTCTGCAGTATTACAAAGCAGTGGACATGCTGGCCAATGATCTCGGAATTAAAGGTGCCATTGATCAGGATCTGGTATACAGACTTGGTGCGAATGCTGGCAATTCCGATTCGCTGCTCGTTTTGAGTGGTCGGTTTTACGAAGAGGCTGACAACTATCTTAAAGTCAACGAGCGATTTGACATTGCCGCCCTGGTGCTCACCGGAGGCTGGATCGAATCGACATATCTGACAGCCCTTACGGCAAATAATGGCAATCAACAAGCGCGGGACAGGTTGGCCGAGCAAAAGACTGCCATTAAAACGTTGTCGGATGTTTTGGTTACAGCCACTGATCCCGAATTTCAAAAAGGAGACATTCTGAAAGCCATCGAAGAATTACAAATGATTTTCAATGAGCTTCAAGCTAAATATACTTTTCGGGAACCTGTAACAGACGCAGCGAAAAAAACAACCGTGATTCACAGCGAATCGAAGTATGAGATGAGTGATGAACAATTGGCAACCATTACTGAAAAAATCACTGCCTTACGCACCCAAATCATCCAATAAGCCCATGAAAAATTTCACACTGATATTGCCACTTTTTGCAGTGCTCAGCTTAATTGCGGGCAGTGCCACGGCGCAATGTGATAGCACTGCGCATTACGCTCAGAAATACATGACCAGCAATTTCATTTCAGATGGGCAATCATACCGATCACTAATTTACGATGATCAGGTGGCTGAATTTTACACCACATTTTATGGTGGAGCCAACTACAGGGTTGTTTCTTTCAGTGGCCTGGAAAAAGAACAACTCATTTTTTCCCTGTATGATCAGGACGACAATTTGCTCTTTACAAACGAAAATCACAACAACAGTCCGTACTGGGATTTTGAGTTTAAATCGACGATTTCTGCGCGTATTGAAGCAAGACTGGATGTGGCGAAACAAACCTCTGGATGTGCCGTATTACTTGTTGGATTTGAGAGATAGATAACACAGAGAAAAGGAATTTTTCCTTACTGAACACTTCTTATTCAGCCCCCCTGAACTATGAGTGAACGCATACTAAAAGCGCTGATTCAATTATTTGCAATTATTGCACGCGTCGACCTGAGTCAAAAAAATGACCTGAGCGGCCGTGAGATTGTTGAATCATTCCTTCGCGAGAGACTTCCTGCCAAGCTGGTAAACGAATACCTGATTCTCTTTGATGAATATTTGGAGAGTTATCAAAAGGTATCTGCCGTTAAAAATGGCTTTCAAAAACGCACCGCGGTCAACTCGGTAAAAATACTCCGCATCTGCACCCAGATAAACGAAGAACTTACCCAAAGACAAAAAACCATTGTACTCATCCGGATTCTGGAGTTTATCCATACCCATGAGGAAGTCAATGAACTGGAAAACGATTTTATCAATACAGCCGCGTCCACCTTTAATTTTGACATGGACGAATTCGGCCTGGTCAAATTCTTTGTGGAAGAAAAGGAAACCGAGCTGATTGACTCTCCCAATGTGATGTACATTACGGACAGCACTGACTCTGGTGCCGGCTTTGGTCGTCACTTGCTCTCCGCAGGTGTAGAGGGCTACATACGCGTTTTGCGCCTGCCGAGTGTCAACATGCACTTCATCAAATACCGCGGTGAAGGAACTTACAATATTTCCGGTCAGCTGGTATACAGCAACCGATTTTATGTGTTGAATCAGGGAGCATCCATCAGGGGTTCAAAGATTAAACCCATATATTACAGCGACATTATTGGTGCTTTCCTGAAAGATAAAAACCAGGAAAAAATCGTTTTCAATGCATCTAATGTTTATTACCGTTTCAAAAATGGGAATGTCGGACTTCACGACGTAAATATTTCGGAACAGTCTGGCAGGCTTATCGGCATTATGGGCGCCAGCGGGAGTGGAAAATCTACCCTGCTAAACGTGCTCAATGGCAATCTTACGCCAAGTGAAGGTCATGTAACCCTGAATGGAATCGATATTCACCGCGAGGCGGGGAAAATTGAAGGTCTGATTGGATACGTAGCCCAGGATGATTTGCTGATTGAAGAGCTCACGGTTTTCCAAAATGTGTTTTACAATGCCAAATTGTGTTTTGGCAAGAAAAACGAAGAAGAGATTGTGCCTTTGGTGGAAGACATGTTATCCACGCTGGGATTGTCGGAAACCCGCAATCTGAAAGTCGGAAACCCGTTGGATAAAACCATCAGCGGCGGCCAACGAAAACGTCTCAATATTGCTTTGGAGCTCATTCGTGAGCCGGCAGTTTTGTTTGTCGACGAGCCCACATCCGGGCTTTCTTCGCGCGATTCGGAAAATATCATGGACCTGCTCAAGGAACTCAGTTTGAAAGGCAAAATGATCTTTGTGGTGATCCATCAGCCATCGAGCGACATTTTTAAAATGTTTGACAAACTACTCGTGCTCGACAATGGCGGATAT
>JBBSDD010000407.1:0-3445 GCA_038249755.1 Flavobacteriales bacterium
ACTGGGATGAAGTGTCGAAAAACTACGAAAAAGCGAAAAAGTAAAAACATCCTCATACAGATTGGCTGCCAGCGCTCGTTGGCAGCCTTTTTATTTCTCTACTTTTGCGGAGTCAGCCAATATCATGAAAGAGGTAAGCATAAAGAACAAAAAGGCAAGGTTTGAATACGAACTCATCGACAAATACACGGCTGGGCTTATGCTCAATGGCGGTGAGATTAAATCGATTCGTTTGGGAAAAGCGAGCATCGTGGAGGCTTATTGTTTTTTCAAAAATGACGAGCTTTGGATCAAGGGCATGCACGTGAGTCCTTATGAACCTGCCAGTTACAACAACGAAAATCCGATCAGGGACAGGAAGCTTCTACTCACCCGGGATGAACTCGAAAAACTGCAAAAAGCACTCAAGAACAAAGGTTTGACCATTGTTCCCCTCATTATTTACCTCTCTCAAAGTGGGTACGCCAAGATCGACATCGCCCTGGCACGTGGTAAGAAGATACACGACAAACGCGACGATCTGCAAGCCAAGGACGACAAAAGAGCCATGGACAGGGCTATGAAGCGTTAGGGAAAATTTTGCAGAGTCGGCTGTATTCCAAATGTATCACAGGCCTTGGATCTGTCTCATGGTTCAATTCTGCAACGAGTTGGGCAGCATCAATCTGAACCGATATTTTTACGTCTTCGGGCAATTTTGCGAAAGCAGACGCTGCATAAAGCGGGATATATCGCAAGGCGTAAGCTTGAAACAAGTCAACCCATTGGGTGTAGAGCCGCATGGCTTCGGTTGGTGATAAGGTATTCGCCAGATTCATTTTAAGGAAAGCCTCAGACCGATGATAAGATCGGATCAACAATCCCAGGTGATCGGCATCCGAAATTGACAGTGTTTTTTCTGGGGCTTTTTCTGGAGGCGATGGTCCGCCAACAGGCTCAGCGCCTTTCAAATCCAACACCGTTTCTACTTCCGCTAATTCCATCAGGCGACGCATTTTGGCGGAAGCCAGCTGCGGCAAAAATGAACGACGGGCAAAATACGTCACAAGCTCAAAAACCTGATCCTCCAATTTGTCGCGGGCCGCTTCCCGATCAAAGTCATTGGCATCAATGCCCAGGATGCGTGCTGCGGTGCTTTTGTTCAAAATTTATTTGCTGTCAGGGAGTTCTGTTTCAGAAACATTCGCAGAAAATTTTTGCAGAATATCCTTGTCGTTCAGCTCTTTGGCCAAGCCTTCTAAGGTTTCCATGGGTACACTGAATAAATCCATGATCAGGAAACCGTCGAGGGCATTGTTGAACTCTGGATCGACATTGAAACCAATGATTTTGGCGTTTTGACCGAGATATTTTTTGAGCAGGGCGGGCAGCCGGAAATTGCCGAGTTCGATTTCGTCAATGATTTTGTCGAGCTTTTTCAGATCCTCCTGCGTCGATTTTTGCAATATTTCCACATCGATCTTGCTGGGGTCGATTTCCGGGATATATTCGTGCCGGGGAGTCACGTATTCAGCCAATTCCTTGTCGTAGTAATGTTTTTTGATGAAAGCGATGATCAAATATTTTGAGATTTTCGAAAACTCGCCACTGATGCTCACCGGGCCTATGAGGTAGCGGTATTCCGGATTTTTCAGGATGAAATAGAGGATGCCTTTCCAGAGCAGAAAGAGCGGTAGGGGTTTGAGTTGGTATTCGCGGATCACAAATGATCGGCCGAGCTCGATGCTCTCGTTGAGCAAAGGACCAAATCCTTTTTTCAAATGGAAGAGCGTGTTCAGGTAAAATCCTCTTTTGCCGTATCTTTCGATGATGTCCTTACCCATACCGAGTCGGTAAGCGCCTACAATTTTGAGGTGCACCGTATCCCAGATGAACAGGTGGTTATAATACAAATCAAACTCGTCGAGATCGATTTTTTTTCCGGTGCCCTCTCCCACTTCCCGAAAGGTAATTTCGCGCAAGCGCCCGATTTCGTAAAGAATGTTTGGGATTTTTGAAGATGATGACCAGAACACCTGATATTCCTTGTTTTCGTAAAGCAAAGAATCATTTTGGAGCAAATTTTCCACCTCTTTTTGAATGGCTCCATTGTCCTTTGAGATCCCCACTTCTTTCCAGCGTTTCTTGAAAAGAATGGGGCGAAAGAAAGGCTTGACCGAAATCGGAATTCCGAGCATATGGGTTTTTAGCCGCAGAAAACGACCGTATTCATAGATGTTTGGAAAGTCGTCTTGCGCTTTTTTGCTGATGGGCCTTCCAATGCGGACGGTTATTTCCCGGTCATGATTGGTGAAAATCGCCTTTGGAAGACTTCGGGGAGCCAGGCGTGGATTGATCAATCCAAGCAGGTGGATAAGCAGGTTGTTGCTTCCGCTAAAATAAACCGGTATGACGGGCAGATTTTGCGATTTGATATACCGGAGTGCTGCCGGTTTCCATTGTCGGTCGCGGATCACTTTGTTGCGAAGATTATAACGGCTGATCTCTCCTGCCGGAAAAACGCCCAATACGCCACCATTTTCTAAGTGAGTGCCGACCTCGCGTCCACCAATTTCTGATTGAAAAGAATCTGAAAAATCATTCATCGGATCAATGCGAACGAAATACTGATTGATAACATCATTTGAAGCCAATAAAAAGTTGGCTGTGACCTTGATATCCGGCCTGACTTTGCCGATTAGTTTCACCAAAAGAAGACCATCAAATCCGCCCAGAGGGTGGTTTGCAACCGTGATGCACGCACCATTTTTTGGGATGTGTTCGAGATCTTTTTCAAGGTATTTGATCGAAATACCGAATTCGTCGAGCACCATATCGACATATTCCAGACTGGATTTGCCTGGCGTTTTATCGATTAGTTTGCCGATGCGATCTGTTTTGAGCGCGCCCATCATCAGCCTTGCGAGGCCCGGAATGCGCGTTTTGGGCCAGGACCAGCGTCCATCTCCGTCGTCAATTTTCTGATCGATCATAGGTCGAAAGTACTTATTCGAAAATCACCGAAAACAGAGCAAAGTAATTAAATATTCACAACGCAAAAACCAAAGGTGGGCTTTCGGGCGTTATTGGATGAAACCAAACCAATGAAATTATCAGGATTGATATTTGCGGGCATCATGGCATTCACGATGGCCTGCGCGCAGAATGGCACTGAAAAGACTGCATCTGCGAAGGGCGGTCACCATTTTGAAATTGTGAAAACAGAAGCAGAATGGCGTGAAGAGCTTTCTGCAGAGGCTTTTTACGTATTGCGTGAAGAAGGCACAGAGCGGGCCTTCACCGGCCAATATGACGATTTCAAAGGCAAGGGCGTTTTTGTTTGTGCCGCTTGCGAATTGCCATTATTTGATTCTAAAACCAAGTTTGATTCCGGCACCGGATGGCCGAGTTTTTTCACAGTGATCGGCGATACGAATGTAGTGGATGTGGTAGACCGAAGTCTTGG
>JBBSDD010000408.1:0-3444 GCA_038249755.1 Flavobacteriales bacterium
CAGATCGCTCGATACGCTGTTGGCCACGCCCGGATATTGCACTTTCACTGCGAGTTTTTTCCCATTAAGGGTGGCCTGATGCACCTGTCCGATACTGGCGGCGTTAATGGCATTTTTTGAAAAAGTATCAAAAACTTCTTCTGGATTTTTTTCAAAATATTTCCGGAAGGTTTTGACCACAAGCGGGTAAGACAATGGTGGGGCATTGTACTGTGCCATCTGAAATTTGTCGCTGTATGCTTTCGGCAAAATGCCCTGATCCATGGACAGCATTTGCGCCATCTTGAGCGCGCTACCCTTGAGCTCACTTAGGGCCGCGTAAACATCAGTGGAATTGTCTTCGTCCAGTTCTGTGCGATCCTTGTCGGGATCCATGATTTTCTTGGCGTAGTATTTCAGATAGTTTCCGCCGATTTTGGCACCCGTGCCCACGAATTTTGCGGCGCGTTGCACTTTGGTAACAGGAATCTTGTGTTGTTCTTTCATTTTAAGTTACTTCGACTGCCAAAGAAATTTTGCAAAATCCACCACACTGTCGAGCGTCGAGTCGCCCAGCAATTGGAAAGAAAGATTTACGGCTTTCTCCACGGCCGCGTCTGATTGTTCGAAATCCTTCGATTTATCCGACGTCCAGAAATTGACCACGAAGGTGAGCTGGAGCCAAAATGCCTTGTCATAACGCTCAGAAATATACTTTCGTTCTTTGATTTCTTCCTTTTCGATGCCTTCCACCACGATATCTTTCGCATATTGGATGAAGGCAGCTTTGTAGCCTTCAAGTTGCTTGGGGGTGCGCACCTGCATTTTAAACTTGGGCCACTGCATGGATACGAAACTGCGGCGCTCTTTGAGCACCTCCAGATGGATGTAATAAAATGACAGCAGTTTTTCCCTTGCAGAAAAGCCGGCGTAATTGTCGTCGGCACGCACAGACATGAGTGTTTTGAGAATCATACCCGTCCAAAGAGCTTCTTCCAGCGCTTCGAAAGAGCTGTAAAATTTATAGAAATCACTTTCTGCCATGCCGTTCATATCGGCAAAAGCGAATATCGATGCCGGGGGATGACCTTCTGTGAGCAGATATTTCACGTAGGCATCTGTGATACCTTCAGCAGTCGCTTTGGTCTTGCCCGCTCCGGGTCTTGATTTCGTTTGTGTTGCCATGATTACTATACTGTTTTTAAAGCGTTTTGCTCGAGTTTCCGGATGAAAAGCAGGCACCTGTTATTGAATTCATGTGGATTTTCAATATTGCATACATGCCCGCATTTATCGATGATTTCCAGTACCACTTCACTGTACCGTTCCACATATTGTCGGGCTGGTTCGAGAAATACATGGTCCTGCGCTCCCATCACCACCAGGCACGGTGCCTGTATCTTCTGTATAAACATCTCCTTGAGGGTTCTGTTCAGTTTTTTGATCAATCCGAACCACTTTTTAACTTCTTTGTTGTGCAATTTCTTGGCTTCGCGGATAAATACCTTCCTGGAAGACGCATGGTTGTTTCGCGGAAGCAGGACCAAGGCGAATATCTGATACAAAAGTTGAAAGGGCAGAATATTTGACAATACCCGCGCGCTGACCACGAGCACATTGATCTTTTTGCTCATTTTGAAAATACCACCTGCGAGTACCACAGAAGAAACCCGCTCCGGAGCCATCCTCTCCAAATGGCGAATGATGATACTGCCCATGGAAACGCCGACTAAATGTGCTTCGCGCAAATAAAGCGCGTCCATAACGTGTAACACATCTGCCGCAATGCTGTCAAAATCGAAAGCTGGTGACCTTTGTTTAATGTCTTTGGAATCTCCATGATCGCGTAGGTCAACGAGCAGCAGGTTAAACTTTCCTTTAAAGAACGTGACCTGCCTGTGCCAGGTGCGCGTGCTACCACCTGCGCCATGCACGAAAACCATCCACGGATCCTTATCATTGGACAGGTGTAATTCGTAATTCAGTATATCTTTTGAAATCGCTGAGATCAACGTTTTGAGATTTTATTGAGGGTGATATGTTTTTGACTCGTAGATTTAAACCGTGCATCGGAATCAGCAGACTTTTTGGCGTGTTTGGTAGACCTGTTTTGCACACGTGCACGCCACATACGGAAACTGGATGGCTTTAGTTCACGGCGCATTAGCTTAATCACTGTTTTTTCATCCGCCCCAAATTGCATTTTTATCGCATCGAAAGGTGTGCGGTCTTCCCACGCCATTTCGATGATGCGGTCGGTTTCGACTTCGGAAAAAAGACCATCTGATTCTTGCTTCTTCACTGACTGATTTTAGCTTACCCTGAGTTCTCCCACAAATTTGCGGGTTTTGAAATGTTCCAACACAGTAATAACAATCAAAAGCATCAGCATGTTGTAACCCATATCTTCTACCGGAATGGTGATGATACGAAGGCCCATGTTTTCGGCATTGTTGTACCATATCACGGGCTCTTCGGTAAACATTCCCGTAAGGGTGCCATTGACCAGCAGGAAAGGAATCTGGATGATGATATACGACAGATAAAACCGGCCCAGGTACGTGCTTTGGTTTACAATTAAATGCCAGACCAGAAAGAGGGTAAGCAATGAAAATGTGGTGAATGTATAAAGCCTGTCGACATAAACGACTGAAAGAATAAAGCCGATAAAAATCAAAACAGCAGTAATTTTATGCTGGACAGGAGCCAACACAGGGGCTGGCACAAAATAGTTCAACACTTCATAAATGAATACGCAGGCATAAGGAACGATAATGAAAAACAGCCACTCCTCCACAGGAAGGTTTCCCAACTTAATGCCCGTGATGTAAGTCTCGTTGAACCCCCAAACACCCGTTGAAGTAAACCAAACATCCCAGGGAATAAAAAGTAACATCATAACGGCAGTACCCAGAAATACGCCCGGCAAGAATCTCACAAAACGAATTCTGCTTTCGAAACTTTGCGCAAGCGGATAACTCAATGCAAAGAGCACAAGAAACAAATAAAGAAAATGCTCCATCAAGCCTGATTGGTCGCTCCGGATACTTTTGTGGAGCGTTTTGCTTCACGAAAGTACTTCAAAGGAACCACAAGCATCCCAAAACATTCTCCTTCTTCTTTACCCAGATGTTTGTGGTGAACTTTATGTGCTTTTCTGATAGCCCGGAAATAGATGTTGTCGGTGCGTTTAAACCAATTGAAACGCTGGTGGATAAAAACATCGTGCACCAGGAAGTAACATATTCCGTAAGCAGCGATGCCGAACCCCACCCATACGCGCCAGTCATTTCCAGCCATCATACCAAACATGATGAACAGCCAGGAAGGAATGGCGAAAATCAGAAAGAATACATCATTTTTTTCAAAAAATCCTGGCTCGTGTTGGTGATGGTCGCGGTGAAAATACCAGCCCAGGCCGTGCATCACAAACTTGTGTGTGATCCAGGCCATAAATTCCATAAA